>DATCNF010000177.1:0-7743 GCA_036565325.1 Candidatus Dormiibacterota bacterium
GCCCTGCAGCGCGCGCTGGCGGCGGAGGGCCACGAGGTCGAGCTCGCGGTCGACGGCCCGGCCGGCCTGGCGGCGGCGGCGGCTCGGCAGCCCGACCTGGTCGTGCTCGACGTCATGCTGCCGGGCCTCCACGGCATCGCCGTCTGCCGCCGGCTGCGCGAGGGCGGCGCGGTGCCCATCCTGATGCTCACCGCCCTGGGCGCGGCCGGCGAGCGGGTGCGCGGGCTGGACAGCGGCGCCGACGACTACCTGGTCAAGCCTTTCGCCTACGAGGAGCTGCTGGCCCGGGTGCGCGCGCTCCTGAGACGGTCGCCGCCCGCCGGCCGGGTGGGTTTCGCCGACATCGTCCTGGAGCCGGCCGCCCGCCGGGCCTGGCGCCGGGAGCGGCCGCTGACGCTGACCGCCACCGAGTTCGACCTGCTCGAGCATTTCCTCCGCCACCCCCGCCAGGTCCTGACCCGCGAGCAGCTGCTGGACGCGGTCTGGATGGGCGAGGTGGAGAGCGACAACGTGGTCGCCGTCTACGTCGGCTACCTGCGCCAGAAACTCGAGGAGGCAGGCGAGCCCCGGCTTCTGCAGACCGTGCGCGGCGTCGGCTACGCGCTGCGCGAAGGGTAGGCGCCATATCCCTGCGCTGGCGGCTGGCACTCTTCGGCGCCGGCGTGGTGGGCCTGGCCGTGGTCGTCTTCGGCTTACTGATCTTCACGCTCGCATCGCGGGCGGCGGGGCCGGACCAGGACAGCGCCTTGAGGCTGCGCGCTCAGGCCGCCGCCCAGGCGCTCGGCAGCGGTCCACCACCGGCCGCCGGCCTGGTGGCACCAGTCGACCTGCGCACCGCCAACGACGTCTTCGTCGAGGGCCTGGACGCGGCGGGCACGCCGGTCTTCAGCACCGGCCAGCTGGGTGGCGCGGCGCCCGCGCTGCCGGCGTCGCTGCTGGGGGCCGCCGACGCACGGCAGGGCGCCTTCGGAACCATCGGCTCCGGCGTGGCGCGCCTTCGCGTCTATGTGGTGCCGGTCGCGGGAGCCGGCCTGGCCTACATCGTCGCCGGCCAGGCCACCCGGGTGCCGGCCGCCAACGTGGGTGGGCTGGGCTTCTTCATCGTGCTCTCGGCCATCCCGACCCTGCTGGCGGCTCTGGGCGCCAGCTGGCTGGTCGCGGGCCGCGCGCTGCGGCCCCTGGCGGAGGTCGCGGCGACGGCGGCGGCGGCCGGGCGCGACCGCGACTTCACGCGCCGCCTGCCACGCCGCAAGGGGTCCGACCAGGTCGCGGTGCTCGCCGACAGCTTCAACTGGATGCTCCAACAGCTGGAGGATGGCTACCGACAGCTGGCGGCGGCGCTCGAAGGGCAGCGCCGGTTCGTCGCTGATGCCTCCCACGAGCTGCGCACCCCGCTCACCACGATCCAGGTCAACTCCGGCCTGCTGGCGCGCGGGCCGGAGCTGCCTGAGGCTGTGCGCGCCGCCGCCGCCAGGGACATCGCCGCCGAGAGCGAGCGCATGGGCCGGCTGGTCGGCCAGCTGCTGACGCTCGCCCACGCCGATTCGGGCGTCGGCCTGCGCCTGGCGCCGCTGGACTTACAGGCCCTGGTCGAGGACGTCGGCCGCCAGGCCTGTATCAGCCATCCCGAGCGGCCGCTCACGACCGCGACCGAGGCCGCCCGCGTGCGTGGGGACGACGACGCCTTGCGCCAGCTGCTCTGGATCCTGGTCGAGAACGCCTGCCGCCACAGTCGCGCGGGCGGCGCGGTGCGGATCCGGCTCTGGACCGAGCCGGGCTGGGCGCGCCTCGAGGTCGCCGACGATGGGCCGGGGATTCCGCCGGCGGACCTGGAGCGCATCTTCGAGCGCTTCCAGCGCGCGGATGCGGCGCGGACCGCGGGCGGTGCGGGTTTGGGTTTGGCGATCGCCCGCTGGTTGGCGCTCGAGCACGGAGGCCGCGTGCTGGCGCGCAACCACGACGCCGGCGGCGCCAGCCTGCACCTGGACCTGCCGCTGCTCATGAGCTGAGCAGTCTTATGGCTTTCTTAGCGTGGCCTCGCAGGCTGTCTCACATGTGGCAGACCGCGACCGACCACCAGCCGGCCCTGGTGGGCGCCCTGCTCGCGCTAGGCGGCTGGATGCTCCTCCGCCAGTGCGCGCGCCTGGCCGCGCCGGCCTGGCGGGGCCGCTACCTGGCGGCGCCCATCCCCCTGCGCCTGGGAGCCGCCCTGGCGGTGCTCAGCGGCGGCGCCCACCTGGCGCTGATCCCCGGGCACGGCGGCCTCACCGGCGCCCTTTTCCTGGGCGACGGTCTCGCCCTGCTGGCCGTGACGCCGATCGCCTTCACGAGGCTGCCCTGGCGAGTGCCGGCGGCAGTGCTGCTGGCGAGCACGGTCCTTGCCTACCTGGTCTATCTGCTGGCCGGCTGGGAGGTGCCCGACCAGGTCGGCCTGGCCAGCAAGCTGGTCGAGATCGCAGCCCTTGGCCTGCTGCTGGTACCGACCGGCCACCGGCCCCGGCAGCCCTGGGTCCGCTGGCCCGCGGTCGTGGTCGCGGTGCCGATGCTCACCCTGCTCACCGGCCTGGTGGCCTGGGGCGTCGCGCTGGCCCGTCCGGACGCCACCCACCAGCACCTGGGCGCCACCGTCCAGGTGGCCAACCGGCTGCCCACTCCCGAGGAGAAGGCCTATGCGGACTGGCTCCTCGCCCAGACCACCGCCGATATCGCGCCTTATCGCGACACCCGGCTGGCCCTGGCGGCGGGCTACCGGCCGCAGGGCAACACCGGCGCCCTCCACTGGATCAATGACGCGCTGGTCAAGGCCGGGCCCGCGCTCGACCCCCAGCATCCGCAAGGCCTCGTTTACGTGCAGAGCCACCATGGTCCCGTCCTGGTGGGCGCCATGTTCGAGGGCCGGCGGCCAGGGGACTTCGCCCCCGACCCCGGCGGTCCGCTCACCGCCTTTCACCAGCACGAGCACATCTGCTTCAGCCCGGCCGGCTTCGACCTCGAGTCCCCGTTCGCCGCCTGCCCCTTCGGCTCGGTCAGCGTGACGGTGCCACCTATGCTCCACGTCTGGATCGTGCCCAACCCCGGCGGCGCGTTCGCGATCGACCTCGACCAGCGCGTGGTCAAGGCCATCCAGAGGAGCTGAGGTGAGAGGCACCGGCCGCGCCGAGACCGTGTTCGTGCTCCTCCTGATCCAGGCCGGCTCCTGGCTGCTGGCCGCGCTCTCGGCCGGGATCGCCGCGCTGGCCGGCCAGCCGGGCATGGGCTTGCTGGCCCTCCTGACCATGCTGCTCGCCACCGCGACCGGCTGGCTAGGGGTCGCGCTCCTCTACCGCCTGCGCCGGGCCCGCCGGCTGCTGCTGGGACTGGAGTGGAGCTGCCTGGTGGGCTCGCTCCTGGTCTTCCTGCTTCCGGGCAACGCGCCAGGGCCGGTGGCGCTGCTGATGGGCATCGGCCTGCCGGTGTGCGTGCTCTGGCTCCTGCACGGCAAGCGCGCTCGGGCCGAGCTGGCGCACACCGGGCCCTCAGCCCAGCAGCTGCTCCTTTAGGCTGCGGGCCAGCCAGGCCTGGAACCGCCTGGGTGTCCACCCTCGCTTCTGCACCAGCTGGTGGTAAAGGCAGGGGTCGTTGTGCACCCAGACGATGTCCGCCGCGATCTCGGCGGTGAGCCCGCGCCGCAGCCGGCCCTTCCGGCGGACGTCGGCGACCACCGTAGCCGAGCCCCGGCGCCGCTGGGCCTGCTGATCCTCCCAGAGGCGGCGGGCGTCGGCATCGGCCCCGGCCGCGCCCCGGGCAGCCTCCGCGATGCTCGCCAGGCGACCCTGCATGCCGGTCACCAGGCCGGCGTAGAGGTCCAGGTAACGCCGGACGTCCGGCTCCGCGCGGATCATCTGCGAGCGGGGTCGTTCGACCAGCGCCACCGGCTCGTCGTCGCCGACGATCGCGACCTCGTACGCCGTCTTCAGGAGCAGGGGCTTGCCGCCGACCGCTGTGAAGACGGTGGCCCGGCTCACCCCGGCCAGGGCGGCGATGTCTTCGATCGAGGTCGCCACGTAGCCGCGCTCGGCAAACAGGTGCCCGGCCGCCTCGATGACGGCACGCCGGGTGCTCGCCGCCTGCGCCTGGCGCAGCTCCGAACGATATTCGCGCTTGACCTCTGTCCTCGCATTCATTAGATTATTAGTCTAACCATCAGACTGCACGTCTGAGGAAATGTGGAGGGCGAGATAATGACACAGATCACAAGCGTGGTCGAGCGGCTGGCTCTGGCGGTCAATGCGCACGACCTGGAGGCGATGGCTGAGTGCTTCGCCGCTGACTTCGTGAACGAGACACCGCTGCACCCGGCGCGCAACTTCAACGGGCGCGCACAGGTCCGCAGGAACTGGGGCGCCATCTTCGCCGGCGTGCCCGACATCCGGGCCCAGGTCCTGCGCTCGGTCGCGGACGCGGACACTGCCTGGGTGGAGTGGGAGATGTCCGGGAATCGCGCGCAGGGAGGTGCGCACCTCATGCGCGGGGTGACGGTCATGGGGATCGCCGCTGACCAGATCCGCTGGATCCGCTTCTACCTGGAGCCTGTGGAGGAGGGCGGGGTCGGCGTCGACGCCGCGGTCCAGCAGGCGGTGGGCCGGTGATCCTGGTGGCTGGCGGGACGGGCAGGCTCGGAAGCCTGGTGGTCCCGCTGCTGCGGGCGCGCGGGCTCCAAGTTCGGGTGCTCACGCGCGACCCGGCGCCCGCCGCGCACCTCAAGGCAGACGGCGTTGCGGTGGTGCAGGGCGATGTCAGGAATCCCACCTCGCTGGGCCCGGCGACCGCCGGTGTCGCCACCGTGGTCTCGGCTGTCCAGGGCTTTGTGGGCACCGGCGGTGTCAGCCCCCGCAACGTCGATTACGAGGGCAATCTCAACCTGATACGCGCTGCCGAGGCGGCCGGGGTCGAGCACTTCGTGATGGTCTCGGTGCTGGGCGGGCCGGATCATCCCATGGAGCTGATGCGGATGAAGTACCGGGCGGAGCAGGAGCTGCAGAGGAGCCGGCTCGCCCGGACCATCATCCGGTCCCAGGCCTTCATGGAGCTCTGGGCGGGCATGATCGGCGCGCCACTCCTGGAGAAGGGCAAGACGACCGTCTTCGGCCGCGGCGACAACCCGATCAACTTCGTGTCGGTCCACGACGTCGCCCGCTTCGTCGAGCTCGCCGTCGTCGATCCCACCCTGCGCGGCCAGGTGCTCGAGGTCGGCGGCCCGGACGACCTCAGCGTCAACCAGATCGTGGAGCTGTTCCGGGAGCACGCCGGCGCCCGCGGCGAAGCCGGGCACGTGCCTCTGCCGATGATGCGGGCGCTCTCGGTGCTGATGCGGCCGCTCAAGCCGGAACTGGCGCGCCAGATCCGCGCCGGGGTGGTCATGGACACCGCCGACATGCGCTTCGACGCGGCGCCCACGCGCAGCCGATACCCGTCGGTCCCGGTGACCACCATGCAGGAGGTGATCCGGCGCGATTACGCGCCGCGCTGAGTCGCCGTAGTCTCAACGAAAAGTGGACGCGGACGTCATCGTCGTCGGCGCCGGCCTCTCCGGCCTGGTCGCCACCTCCGAGCTGACCGCCGCCGGGCGGCGGGTGCTGCTGCTGGAGCAGGAGCCGGCCGCCTCGCTGGGCGGCCAGGCCTTCTGGTCCTTCGGCGGCCTGCTGCTGGTGGACACTCCCGAGCAGCGCAGGCTGGGCGTCCGGGACTCTTACGAGCTCGCCCTCCAGGACTGGATGGGGACGGCCGCGTTCGACCGCCCCGAGGACGCATGGGCGCGCCGCTGGGCCGAAGCCTACGTCGCCTTTGCGGCCGGCGAGAAGCGGGCCTGGCTGCACGCCAAGGGCGTGCGCTGGTTCCCCGCCGTGCAGTGGGCCGAGCGGGGCGGCTACCTGGCGATCGGCCACGGCAACTCGGTGCCGCGCTTCCACATCACATGGGGCACCGGCCCCGGGGTGCTCGAACCCTTCGTCCAGGACCTCGAGGCGGGGATCGCCGCCGGTCGGGTAGAGGTCAGGTTCCGGCACCGCGTCACCGGGCTCAGCGTGCGGGCCGGGGTCGTGGAGGGCGTCAGCGGCGAGGTCCTTACCCCCTCCCGCCAGGAGCGGGGCACGCCCAGCCCGCGCGAGGTGGTGGGCGATTTCGAGCTCAGCGCCCAGGCCGTGGTCGTGACCTCGGGCGGTATCGGCGCCAACCACGACCTGGTGCGGCGCAACTGGCCGGCGCGCCTGGGCACCCCCCCACGGCGGATGCTGTCCGGGGTGCCCGACTACGTCGACGGCCGCATGCTCGAGGTGGTCACGGCGGCGGGGGGCGCCCTGGTCAACGCCGACCGGATGTGGAACTACCCCGAGGGGATCCGCAACTACGCGCCCATCTGGAGCCGGCACGGGATCCGGGTCCTCTCCGGGCCCTCACCGCTCTGGCTGGACGCCACCGGCCGCCGGCTGCCGATCCCGCTCTTCCCGGGCTTCGACTCGCTGGGCGCCCTTCAGCACATCACCTGCGCCGGCCACGACCACTCCTGGTTCGTCCTCAACCGACGGATCATCGCCCGCGAGTTCGCCCTCTCCGGCTCCGAGCAGAATCCCGACCTCACCGGGCGCAGCCTCAGAGGCGTGCTGGGCCGGGTCCTGCCGGGCGCCGTGACGCCGGTCGGCCAGTTCGTGCGCCAGGGCCCCGACTTCGTGACCGCCGGGAACGTCCCCGACCTGGCGGCCGCCATGAACGGGGTCACCGGGGAGGGCCTGGTCGACCCGGCGGTCCTGGAGTCCGAGATCGTGGCCCGGGACCGCCAGTTCGAGAGCGGCTTCGGCAAGGACGCCCAGGTGACGGGCATCTACGGCGCGCGCCGCTACCGGGTCGACCGCCTGATCCGGGTCGCCAAGCCGCACCCGCTGCTCGACCCCGAGGCCGGTCCGCTGATCGCGGTCCGGCTCTGGATCCTGACCCGTAAGACCCTGGGCGGCCTGCTCACCGACCTTTCGGGCCGCGTCCTGACCCCCGCCGGGGAGCCCTTTCCGGGCTTGTACGCGGCCGGCGAGGTGGCCGGCTTCGGCGGCGGCGGCATGCACGGCTACCGCGCCCTCGAAGGGACCTTCCTGGGGGGCTGCCTGTTCTCGGGCCGCGCGGCCGGGCGCGGCGCCGCCGAGGCTGTGGTTTAGAGGCCTTCTTTCAGGAGACCGCTGAGGTCGAGGCGCCGGTTGCCGAGCGCCAGGTGCCCGTCCGGGTCGCGGTCCCACTCCTCGCGCGGGCGGTCCCAGGCCAGCTCGAGGCCGTTCTCCTCGGGATCCCGCAGGTAGATCGCCTCGTGCGTCCCGTGGTCGTTGTAGCCGTCGATCGGCCAGCGCGCCTCGGCCAGGCGGCGCAGCGCGTCGCCAAGAGCGGCCCGGGTGGGGTAGAGGATCGCGATGTGGTAGAGCCCCGTGGTGCCGGCCGGCGGCGGCGTGCCGCCCTTCGACTCCCAGGTGTTGAAGCCAAGGTGGTGGTGGTAGCCGCCCGCGGCCAGGAAGAGCATCTCGGGCATCTCGAAGACCACATCGAAGCCCAGGATGTCGACGTAGAAGGCGCGGATCTTGGCGAGGTCGCCTGCGCGCATGTGCACGTGGCCGATGGAGGTGCCCTCGGCGATCGGCCGAGGGGCGCGCTCGCGGGGGACGATGGTGCCCTGGAGGGTGGGTGAGGCCGCAGCCTGGGGCGGGGCGGTGGTGGTGGTCTGGTCCATGG
>DATCNF010000178.1:0-4102 GCA_036565325.1 Candidatus Dormiibacterota bacterium
CCACGGCCTCCTCGATCCAGCCCTCACCCAGGCGGTGCTCCAGCGCCTGCGCCGAGGCAAGCACATGCTCCGAGACGAGCGCTTGGCCCGCCTCTCCGCGCAGGAGGAGGGGATCCTGACGCTGATCGCCGACGGACGCACCAACCGCCAGATCGGGCAGGAGCTCAGCCTCGCCGAGAAGACGGTGAAGAACTACGTCTCCAACATCCTGGGCAAGCTCGACGTCGAACGCCGCGCCGGAGCTGCCGCCTACCTGGTGCGCCACACGGCGGAATAGAGTCCCGCACATGAAACGATTCAGGGTGCGCTCCGCGAACAAGAAGGTCGAGGAGCTGACCACGGTGCCGCTCTTCGACCACGTGCCACGCCGGGTCCTCGAGCTGATCGCCGCCAACCTGGACGAAGTCCGGGTCGAACCCGGTCGGACGCTGATCCACGAAGGCCACCGCAACGACGCCTTCTGGATCGTGATGGAAGGGGAGGCGGACATGACGATCGGTGGCCGCCAGCACCGCGTCGGCCCTGGCCAGTTCTTCGGCGCCACCAGCATGCTCGACGGCAAGCCGGCCCTGGGGACGGTGGTCTCCAGGACAGCGCTGCGCGCTTACGTCGCCAGCGCTGCCCAATTCCACGCGCTGGAGGGCAACGAGACCATCGCGCTCCGCCTCTTCCACTACGCGCTGGAGCGCATGCGCGAGGACCTCGAGGCGCACGCCTCGGCGGCCCCGCCCGCTCGGAAGCCGAGGGCCCGCCGAGGACCATAGGTCCCCTCCACGCCGGGACCAGGTCCTGCTCAGGAGGGGCGTTCAGTCAGTTCGAACGAGCCTCTGGAAGCGGTTGACTGGAGACATCAAAGAAAACTGCCACCCGAACCGGTGGTAGACAGAGGAGGTCTCATCATGACTCGAGAACTGAAGTGGAGGATCGTCGCCCTGCAGGCGATGGCTGTCCTCGTGCTTGGATTCTGCGCGGGGTTTCTCTATTACGAGGCGAGCTTCGCCAACACCTACGTGCAGGACCAGCTGGTGGCCCAGAAGATCTACTTCCCGGACGCCAGCCAGGCCGTCACCGGCGGTGCGCTCGACCCCGCCGTTTACCCCAGCCTGCAGCAGTACGCCGGGCAGCAGGTGGACACTGGCGACAAGGCCGAGGCCTACGCCAACGACTTCATCGGCCACCACCTGAAGGGCGTCTACAACGGCCTGACGTATTCGCAGGTCAGCAGCCTCTCCCAGGCCAACCCGACCGACGCCAAGCTGACGGCCGCCAAGGCCACCCTGTTCCAGGGCGAGTCTCTGCGCGCCATGCTGCTCAGCGCCTGGGGCTGGTCCCAGGTTGGGCTCTACGCCTTCTACGCCAGCATCGGCCTGATGCTCGTGGCCGCGGTCGTGGCCGCGGCGCTGGTCTTCGAGCTGGTGACCGCGTTCCGGCGCCAGCCGGTCATGATCACCAGGCGGGTCACGGCCTAGACACCGCGGTTTCCTGGGGCTTGTTCGATTCCGACTCGGTGAAGGCCCTCATGTTCAGGGTGGAGCTCTTGCCCCTCATGCCGCTGGCCAGCGCGAAGGTGGCGGCCATCTCGTCGTTGGGCGCCTCCAGGATCACGGTAAGGTCGTACGGGCCCAGCGTCAGGTACACGCCGTGGATCTTGAGGCCCATCCCTTCGGCCGCCTTGCGCGCCTCATCCCGCCGCTTTGGATGATCCTTGATGCTCTGGATGCCGTCGCTCGTGAAGTTCATCAGGCAGACATATGTGGCCATACCAACCCCCTGAATCAAACGCGCTTCAACGCTCTGCGCGGGTGCTCAGCCTAGCAGGGCGCCGGAGCCACACGGCTCCGCGTCTGGGCTCCGACTCGTGCCCTTGAGGTCCACCCAGGTGCCGGTTTGGTACGTCGCGCTGCTGGCCGCGGTCGCGGCGCAGAGGCTGCGCGAGCTGGCCATCTCGCGTGCGAACGAAGCCGCTCAGGGTGGCGTGCGGGCCGCCCCCCGGACCTATCCGCTGATGGTCGCCGCGCATGTTGGACTTGTGACTCTGCCGCTGCTGGAGGTGGGGTGGCGATCGGCCTCACGGCCTCGCTGGCGCTGGGCGGCGGTCCTGGCCGGGGCCAGCCTGCTGCGGATCTGGAGCATCCGCAGCCTGGGCGGGAGCTGGAACGTCCGAGCCTCCGTGCCCGCCGGCCTGCGCCCGGTCGAGACCGGCCCCTACGCCTACATCCGGCACCCGAACTACCTGGCCGTCGTCCTCGAATTCGCGGCGATCCCGCTGGTCGCGGGCGCCTGGTTGAGCGCGGTGGTCCTCTCCGCCCTCAACGCGCTGGTCCTGCTCGATCGGATTCGGGAGGAGGAGCGGCTGCTGGAGACCTCACCCGCCTACCGGCAGGCGTTCGCGAAACGGGCTCGCTTCATTCCGGGAGTTTTCTGACGGCGTCCAGGCCAGGTGCATGAGCTCCAGCGTGATGCCCGGGCCGAGGCCCAGCCCCAGGCCCTCCCCCGGTTCCGCGCCGAGGCTCCCGATGAGTTTTTCCAGGATGAAGAAGATCGAGGCCGAGGACGTGTTGCCCACGGCGGCGAAGACCTCGCGAGAGAGCTCGAGGGCGTCGGGCGGGAGTGCCAGGGCGGCCTCCATGGCGTCGAAGATGCGGGGGCCGCCGGCGTGGGCGGCAAGGAAGTCGAGCGCGCCCAGGTTGGCGCCCGCCAGGAAGCGCTCGACCGCCGGCCGCAGCTCGCGGTCGAGGACCCGCGGCAACCGCCGGTCCAGCACGACGTGGAACCCGCCGTCGCGGAGGTCGAAGCCGAGCAGGTCCTGAGTGGCGCGAACCAGGTGGGAGCCGGTCTTCATGATCCGCAGGCCACGCTCTCCATCCGCAGCGCCGAGCACGGCGGCTCCGGCGCCGTCACCGAACACCAGGCACGCCGTCAAGTTGTCGAGGGAGCGGTCGGACTCCTGGAAGTTCAAGGAGGGCACTTCGACCGCCATCACCAGGACGTGCTGGTCGGGGAAGGCGAGCAGGTGACGGTGAGCCAGGGCGAGCGCCGCGGCGCCGCCCGAGCAGCCGAGCTCGGTGATCGGGACGCGGATGACATCGGGGCGCAGCCCCAGCTCCACCGCCAGGTGCACGTCGAGCGAGGGAACCAGGTAGCCGGTGCAGGAGACCGTGACCACCATGTCCACGTCGGCTCCGCTGAGCCCAGCCTGAGCCAGGGCTCGGCTTCCGGCCTGGCCGGCCAGCCGCCTGGCGTGGGCCAGGTAGGCGGTGCGCTGCTCCGTGAGACCGCGCCCGTGGAGCAGGTTCTCCACCGGCTCACAGGTGTAGCGGGTGCCGATTCCGGCCCTGGTCGGGTCCAGGCGCTCGAGCTGCGGCCAGAACGGTCTCAAGCGTGCGAGGGCGGAGGCCGCCTCGAGCCTGTGCTCGGGCAGGGCGGTCGCGACGGCCAGGATTCCGGATCCCACTCAGACGCCCGCCAGGGCAACCCAGTCCCGGGCGGCCAGGGAGAAGGGGCTGCGCGTGCCCTCATTGACCTCGAGCAGCCGGTCGAGCGCGGCCGGATGCTTGGCCAGGCCGCGGATGGCGCGCCGCGCCAGGCCGGAGGAGCCGCAGAGCGTCAAGGCCAGGCGGCCCATGAAAACCCGCCGCCGCCAACGCCGGCCCTCGCAGGCCTTGTAAGCCTCAGCGGCTCGTGGCTGGTCCTCGCCCAGGAGGGTCGAGAGGCGGTCGGCGGCCACCAGACCGGCCGTGATGCCGTCGCCCGTCAGCGGGTCGAGGAAGCCGGCGGCATCCCCGACCAGGAACACGCGTCCCTCGGCGATCGTGGAGGGGCGAGTCCAGAACGGCCCGGCGCCCTGGACGGCGGTATGCCCGCAGCCGGCCAGCTCGGGGTGGGCTTCGGCCGCTCGCCTCGTATAGGCCTCCCCCACCGCTTCCGACTCCCGCCGCAGACCCGCCTTGGAACCTAGCAAGGCGACCAGGAGCTCGGCGGGGCCGGTCGGCGCCAGGTAAACCTCGCAGCCGTCCAGGAGGGTGACCACGATCCGGTCAAAGCCGTGGCCCGGCGCGTCGAAATGGCCGACCAGCGCGTACCGGTGCGGCGGGTGCGGGGG
>DATCNF010000179.1:0-5998 GCA_036565325.1 Candidatus Dormiibacterota bacterium
GCGCGGGCCGGCCGAAGCGGCCCAGCAAGCTGTCGTAGCGGCCGCCCTGGGCCAGCGGCCTGCCGAGCTCGGGCCCGAAGCCCTCGAAGATGACGCCGGTGTAGTAGTCGAAGTCCCGGATGGCGCCGAGGTCGATGTTGACGGCGGCGCCCAGCCCGTGCGCGCCCAGCAGCTCGAACACGCGGCGCAGCTCGGCCAGCGCCTTCTCGGAGCGGCGGTTGCGCACCAGGTCCCCGGCGGCGTCCAGCAGCTCGGGGCCGCCACGCAGCGCCGGGAAGCGCAGCAGCAGCTCGTGCTCGGCGCTGCGCAGGGGGGTGGCGGCCAGGACCTGCTCCAGCTGGACCAGGTCGCGGGCCGCCAGCGCGGCCTTGATCCGGGATTTGACCTCTGGCCCCAGCCGGAGACCGTCCAGGAGCCCCAGGAAGAACTCGGAGTGGCCGACGTCGACCTGGTAGCCGCGCAGGCCCGCCGCGTCCAGGCAGCGGACCGCCAGCGCGATCACCTCGGCGTCGGCCACGGGGCCGCCGGCGCCGATCAGCTCGGCGCCCACCTGCTGGGACTCCCGGCGACTGGCGAAGCGGCCGCCGTCGTTGCTGAGGACCGGCCCCGAATAGCAGAGCCGGAGCGGCAGGGGCGTGGCGCGCAGCTGGCCCGCGGCTAGGCGGGCGACCGGGATCGTGCGCTCGCCGACCACCGCCAGCAGGCCGCCGTCGGAGTCCGTGAGCTTGAAGAGGCGCTGCAGCTGCTCGGGCCCCAGGCCGCGGGCGAAGACCTCCAGGCTCTCCAGCGTGGGCGTGACCACGAACCGGTAGCCCCAGCGCCGCATCTCGCCCAGCACCGCCTCCTGGACGGCGCGCATGGCCTCCGCCTCTTCCGGCAGGAGGTCGCGCAAGCCGGTGACGCCGCGGACGCCCGAGGTCGGATCAGGGGGGCGGGCCGGGGGAAGGGCTGCGCCCGGCCGGCCCAAGGGGGGAGTCCCCCCTCTAAAGTCGGTGAAGCCACTCCTTCGGGGTCATCCCTACCTGCTGTCCTCGTCGTCGTCATCGTCCGAGCCGGAGTCGCTCTCCTCGGCGAAGTCGACGGTCTCGGTCTCCTCGTCGACCTCGTGCATGCCCTCGTCCTCCTCGATGTCGAGCTCGACGCCGGCCTGCACCAGGTCTTCCTCGTCATCGTCGGTGGGAAACTCGGCATCGCGCTGGATCAGCGACTCGCGGGCGTAGGGGCGGAAGGCGACCTCCCGTTTCTGGCGCATCGGGAACGATGGCTTGCCGGCGAACTTGGGATCCTGGTATGTCTCGCGCACGATCACCCGGATCTGGCCGTTCTCGCAGCCGGTGACGCCCGACTGGTAGCGGTTGCCGCCCTGCATGAACTTGATCAGGCGACGCGCCATCTTGGCCTCCAGCTGGCCGAGCTTGATCCCGCGCAGGGTGGTCACGGTGATGGCGTCGCCGGTCACGGCCAGCTCGGCGATGTCGCCCGGCACCACCTTGTCGCAGACCTTGGGATCGTCGACCGCCTCCAGCTGGGTGATCACGGTCTTGCCCATCTCCTCCACGAAGAGGTTGAGATCGACCCGCGTGACCCCGGTCTTGATGTCGTCCTTGTGCTGGATCAGGACCTCGAGCTTGGAGCGGTTCTTCTTGGCGACCGTGTTGAAGGGGTTGAGCTTGAGGCTCTTCTCGTACTGGTCGCGGGCCTCCTCGAGGCGGCCGAGCTCGGTCAGCGCCTTGCCCAGACGGTTGTAGGCCTGGTCGTCGGGACCGAAGTTCTCGAGGGTGAGCTGGTTGATCTCGACGGCCTCTTCCCACTTGCTCTCCATGGCAAGCCGGATGGCATCTTCTACGTACTGCGAGCGAGGTTTGACGTGCTCGCCGGTCGGGGTTTTCAAGGGCGCGCGCTCCAGCAGATGGGAGGGGGGTAGAGGCCTGAGTATAAAGATCGCGGGAACGGGCAACAGGGGGGCGGCGGGGGGAAGGGCTGGCCCGGCCCGCCGATGTGGGGGGAGTTCCCCCCACACCCTTAATTAGGCGCGTCCTTGACACCAAAGGGTCCCCCGAACACACTTTGCGGCGGAGTAGTGGGTCGGCCACCGGGTGTGGCCGCGGCCCTCGCCGGCGCACTCTCGCCCCGACCGGGACCGCAAACGGACCGTCGGGAAGAGGGCGAGGGGACAGACGTGGCGCCCGATTGGCGTCGAATTCTCACGATCTCGAAAGGGGGAACCATATGAGATTGACTAGGCTCAAGGCGCTGGCGCTGCCGGTGGCCGCGGTCTTCGCGACCGTGGCTTGCGGCGGCAGCAGCACGAATGGCGGGTCGTCCAGCAAAGGGACGATCGTGCTCGCCAGCGACTATCCGGCTTCCGGCGGGGAGGCCTCGACCGGCATCCCCGAGCAGCAGGCGGTGGCCTTCGCCGTCTCGCAGCACCAGACGATCAAGGGCTTCACCATCGTCTACAAGCCCTTCGACGACGCCATCAACGGCGTCCACGACCCGCAGAAGGGCGCGCAGAACGCGACCACCATGGCGGGTGACACGACCATCCTGGCGATGGTCGGGCCCAACAACTCGAACGTCGCCAAGGCCATGATCCCGATCCTGGCCGCGGTGCCCCTGGTCATGCTCAGCCCGGCCAACACCAACGAGTGCCTGACCAAGTCCTTCCCCTACTGCAACCCGGCTCCGTCCGAGCTGCGCAAGGGCTCGACCAACAACTACTTCCGGATCGCCGGCACCGACGATGTGCAGGGGCCGGCCATGGCCGTCTACGCCTTCAACACGCTCAAGCTGACCAACGTGGCGGTCTTTTCGGACAACGAGACCTTCGGCAAGGGCGTCGCCGACAACTTCCAGAAGAAGTGGGTGGCGCTGGGCGGCAAGGTGGCCGTCCGCAACGACTACGACGCCAAGAAC
This sequence comes from Candidatus Dormiibacterota bacterium, assembly GCA_036565325.1. GTDB lineage: Bacteria > Chloroflexota > Dormibacteria > Dormibacterales > Dormibacteraceae > CF-28. The sequence goes on from DATCNF010000179.1 coordinate 2,917, forward strand.
ACCTCCGACTTCAAGACCTACATCAACTCGGCCAAGGCGGGTGGCGCGCAGGGCGTCTACATCGGCGCCACCACCGGCAACAAGCCGTGCATCTTCAAGGCCCAGATGAAGGGCATCCTGGACGTTCCGCTGCTGGGCCCCGACGGCTTCGCCCTCGACCCCCAGTGCCTCAAGGACGCCGGTGACAATGCCGCCAACATCTACGGCACGACCGCCGGCTCCGACCCGGTCGCCGGTAAGGACCCCGGTGCGGCGGCGACCATCGCCGCGTACCAGAAGGTCTACACCAAGTCGACTGACATCGCGACCTACACCTTCCAGTCCTACGACTGCGCGATCCTCCTGCTGGATGCGATCAGCCGCGCGATCGACACCGCCGGCGGCAACAAGCCGACTCGGGCCCAAGTCCGCGACGCCGTTGCCAAGACCAAGGACTTCAAGGGGATCACCGGGACCTGGACCTTCGACCAGAACGGTGACATCACGACCCCGGTCTTCTCGTATTACAAGTCCGACCCTTCGAGCCCCGACGGCTGGAAGTACATCTCGTCCCAGGGCGTCTCGACCTAGCCGAGACGTAAACAGAACGTAGGCGAAGGGGCCCCCCATTGGGGGGCCCCTTCTTTTCGTGTAGGCTCCCCCGAAGTCGTGGATGGCTCGCCCGCCGACACCGCTCAGGACCCACTGGCCGCAGAGCTTGGCACCGACGAACCGGAGGCCGTAGCCGCTCGCGACCAGGCTTGGACGAAAGGCCTGCTGGCGGTCCGCGCCGGGGCGGTGGGGACGCGCTGGGTCAGGGTGCTGCGGTGGGTGGTCCTGGGCGTGGTGATCGTGATCCTGGCCGTGATGGCCCGCAACATCGCCACCCACGGCCTGGCCTACTTCCTGCAGACGGTCGTCTACGGGTTGGGCGGTGGCTCCCTCTACGCCCTGATCGCCCTCGGCTACACGATGGTCTACGGGATCATCGAGCTGATCAACTTCGCCCACGCCGACGTGGTCACCATCGGCGGCTTCATCTCGCTGACCCTGGTCACCGCCTTCGGGTTCAAGGAAGGGGTGGTCAACGGCCCCCTGGTGCTGATCGCGCTGGTCCTGATCACGGCCGCGACCATGCTGATCTGCGGAGTCCTCAACATCACCATCGAGCGGGTCGCCTACCGGCCCCTGCGCAACGCGCCCCGGGTCTCCCCACTGATCACTGCGGCCGGGATGTCCTTCGTGCTCGAGGGCTTGATGTTCCTCTGGAAGGGCCCCGTCAACAACCACTACCCGGACCTGATCCCGAGCGGCTCGATCACGGCGCTGGGCACCACGGTGCGCCTGAAGGACTTCCTGGTGGTGCTGCTGGCAGTGATCCTGGTGCTGGCCCTCGACACCTTCGTCAACGCCTCCAAGCTGGGCAAGGCCATGCGGGCGACGGCGCAAGACCGCGACGCCGCCTCCCTGATGGGGATCGACATCAACCGCACCATCGCCGCCACCTTCTTCATCGGCGCCATGCTGGCCGGCGCCGGCGGCACGGCGTACGGCCTCTACTTCGGCAACATCGTGTTCGACCTCGGCTTCGCCACCGGCCTGATCGCGTTCACGGCGGCCGTCCTGGGCGGCATCGGGAACATCCGCGGCGCGGCCCTCGGCGGCCTCTGTATCGGCATGTTCGAGGCCTTCTGGAACAGCTACTTCCTGTCCGAGTGGACGCAGGTGATGATCTTCGTGATCCTGACCCTGGTCCTGCTCTTCCGCCCTTCCGGCCTGCTCGGCATGCGGGTCCCGGACCGCACGTGAGCTCGGCCGCCCGCTCCCGACCGGGACCCCGCCGCGGCCGCCTGCGGATCGGCCGCTTCGACATCGATCTCCGCGACCGCAACACGCTGGTCTACGTGGCTCTGCTGGTGGGGGCCCTGGTCTTCCCGATGGTGGCCGACTTCGCGACCGGCGGCCAGGGCGGTCCCATCGTCCTCCTGGCCGCCGACGCCGGCGTCTACGTCCTGCTGGCGCTGGGTCTCAACGTGGTGGTCGGTTTTGCCGGGCTCCTCGACCTCGGCTACGCGGCCTTCTTCGCGATCGGCGCCTACACCTACGCGCTGCTGGCTTCGGGGTCCCTCTTCCACACCCCCATCCACCACGCCGTCCACATCCCCTTCTGGTTCCTGCTCGTGATCGGGGTCATGATCGCGGCCACCGCGGGCGCCCTCCTCGGCGCGCCCACGCTGCGCCTGCGCGGCGACTACCTGGCCATCGTCACCCTCGGTTTCGGAGAGATCGTGCCCCGTGTCTTCCGCAACGCGGGTGACTGGACGGGCGGCGTCAACGGGCTCTCCGCCCTCGACAACCCGGTGCTGCCCTTCTGGATCGACGGGCCCTGGGCCGGCGACCAGCTGGCCGCGGTCAAGGACCTGGTCTTCAGCGTCGCCAACCCGGTCGCCTGGTACATCCTGATGGTGATCCTGCTCGTGATCTCCGTGGTGCTACTCAACAACCTCCGCAAGTCGCGGCTGGGGAGGGCCTGGGTCGCGATCCGGGAGGACGAGACGGCGGCCCAGGCGATGGGCATCAACACGGTCACCACCAAGCTGCTGGCCTTCGCCATGGGCGCGGCCACCTCCGGCTTCGCCGGCGTCTTCTACGGCGCCAAGCTGTCCCTGGTCAGCCCGGAGAACTTCCAGTTCCAGGTCTCGATCACGATCCTGGTCATGATCGTCCTGGGCGGCATGGGCAACATGCCGGGCGTGATCGTGGGCTCGCTGACGATCTACCTGGTGCTCTTCAAGATCCTGCCCGACGCCCCCAACCAGGTCCACAGCCTGCTCGCCTCGCTCAACATGACCGCCATCGACCAGCCGAACGGCGACTGGCCGGGCCTCGGCGAGATGGTCTCCCGGCTCAAGATCCTTCTCTTCGGGCTGATCCTCGTGATGACCATGCTGCTGCGGCCGGGCGGACTGATCCCCAGCCGGGCCGAGGTGGACATGGAGCAGGCCCACAAGGAGGAGGCCGCCCTGGAGGGCGTGGCATGAACGTGTATCGCGACGCCTATCGGTTCCCTCCCCGCTCGCCGGGGAGGGCGGAGGGAGGGGCA
>DATCNF010000180.1:0-1676 GCA_036565325.1 Candidatus Dormiibacterota bacterium
ACCTGATGCCGCGCGCGGCACGCCTGCTCGCCGAGGGCGGCCTGCTGCTCGGCGGCCTGGCCGTGATCGAGAACCAGCGCGACCAGACCGCGCTCGTGCGGGGCGTCCCGGCGGCGGGCATCGCGGCCGAGCCGGAGGCCACGCTGCTGGAGCGGGCGCGCGAGCTGATGCCGCGCCTGCCCTTCGACCGCCTGGACGTGCTGGTCGTCGACCGCATGGGCAAGGAGGTCAGCGGGACCGGCCTCGACACCAACGTGCTCAACCGCATGCGGATCGTGGGCGAGCCGGAGCCGGAGGGCCTGCATATTGCGGCCATCGCCGTCCTCGATCTCACCGCGGCTTCGCATGGCAATGCGATCGGGGTCGGCCTGGCGGACTTCATCCCGGAACGGCTGCGCCGCAAGATCGACGTGGGGGCGACCTACGCCAACAGCCTGACCGCCGGCATCGTGGGCCTGGAGCGCGCCAAGCTGCCGATGACGCTGCCCACGGACCGCGACGCCGTGCTCGCCGCGATCGCCGCCCGCGGGCGGCCCGCCGGGGTGCCCCTGGAGCTGGCCTGGATCTCCGACACCCTCCACACCGAGGTGCTAGGGGTCTCGGAGGCGCTCTGGGAGCTGGCGGTCGGGCGCGCCGACCTGCAGCAGGTCGCGGAACCGCGCCCGATGCCCTTCGGCCCCGACGGGGCGCTGGCGCCGCTTCTTTCCAAAGAATTACGAGTAGCTGACCCAGGACCTGCACCCGGGGATCAGAAATAGACGCATGGGAGGCCAGGGCTCACGGCTGGCGCTGGTGCTGGCCGGCGGCCTCCTGGGCGCCTGCGCCAACCCCGCGCCCGGCCAGGCCCCGTCCCAGCCGACCGGCATCCACAAGATCCAGCACGTGATCATCGTGATGCAGGAGAATCGGAGCTTCGACTCCTATTTCGGCACCTTTCCAGGAGCTGACGGGCTGCCGCGGGCGAACGGCCAGTTCAGCGTCTGCGTCCCCGATTCCGCGACCGGCGCCTGTGTCAAGCCCTACCACGACGCTTCCGACCTCAACTACGGGGGACCGCACGGAGCCGGCAGCGCCACGGCGGACATCAACGGCGGCAAGATGGACGGCTTCATCGCGCAGGCCCTGCAGGGCCAGAAGACCGTCTGCACGACTCCCGACGATCCGCGCTGCGGCGGCAACGGCCGGTCCGGCGGCAGCGATGTGATGGGTTACCACGACGCCCGCGAGATCCCCAACTACTGGGCTTACGCCCAGAACTACGTGCTCCAGGACCGGATGTTCGAGCCCAACGCGTCCTGGTCACTCCCGGAGCACCTCTTCATGGTCAGCGAGTGGTCAGCCCGCTGCAGCCGCGCCGCCGACCCCATGAGCTGCGTCAACGAGCTGCAGTCGCCGCAGCAGACGGGCGCCCGGAAGTCGACCGGCGCCGCGGACCCCAACTACGCCTGGACGGACATGACCTACCTGCTCCACAAGAACCAGGTCAGCTGGAAGTACTACATCGCCGAGGGCACCCAGCCGGACTGCGAGGACGACCAGGCCACCTGCGTGCCCCAGCCCCAGAAGGTCGGCACGCCCGAGATCTGGAACCCGCTGCCCTGGTTCACGACCGTCAAGCAGGACGGCCAGCTGGGCAACATCCAGACCATCGACCATTTCTATGCGGACGCCAAGGG
>DATCNF010000181.1:0-2340 GCA_036565325.1 Candidatus Dormiibacterota bacterium
GGGTGGAGGCGGGACAGGAAGGCGCCTGCGACGGGAAGCAGGAGGGCGCCGCCGCAGACCAGCAGCCCGAAGGTCGCCAGGCCCTGGTCGCGGCCGCCCGACTGGAAGACCAGGAAGAGCGCCAGTCGCGAGGTGGGCCACAGCCAGAGCACGACCGCCAGCCAGCTCAGCCAGAAGGCGATCCGGAGGCCGAACATGCTCGCTGGATCGTAGGCTCGACGCCCGGCGGCGTAGCTTGGGCCCTGCGAAAGGATGAGGCCGGCGGCGGTTGCGATGATGACCTCGGTGCTGCTGGCAGCCGCCTGCGGCGGCGCCGGGTCGGCGCGCGGGGCCAGCCAGGCCCGGTTGTCGGAGCTGGCGTACGTGGCCCAGAGCCATCGCCTGTCCTGCGAGGCGGCGGCGCTGCAGATGGCGCTGACGCACAACGGCATCCAGCGCACGCAGGACGCCATCCTGCAGCTGATCGGCATCGATCGCACCCCGCCGGTGCTGGCGGCGGGCGGCAGCGTGCTGCACTGGGGGGATCCCTACGACCGCTTCGTGGGCGACCCCGACGGCAGCGAGGCCGCGTTCACGGGCTACGGCGTATATGCGCCGGCGCTGGCCAGGGCCGCTACGGCAAGCGGTGCGCGGGTGCTGGCCGCGGCCGAGGGCGTCACCGCCGCCCAGGTGTACGACTACGTGGCGCAGCAGCACCCGGTGATCGCCTGGGTCTCGATGTCCGGCCGGGGCGAGTACGTGCCGCAGCCGACCACCAGGTACGTGGCCTTCGACGGCCGCGAGGTCGTCTTCGGCCCGGGGTTCGAGCACACCGTGGTGGTCGTGCAGTCGACTTCCGACCAGGTGCGGGTCTACGACCCGGAGCCGGACGTGGGGCCGCGCTGGCTCACGAAGGCGGAGTTCGAGGCTTCCTACCACGTGTTCGGCGAGATGGCGCTGGTTCTGGGCTAGGAGGGCTCGGGCTCTTGGGGGGCCGGAATTCCCGGCCCCAGGGCGAATCGACGACCTCGATCTCGCCCTTCTCGACCAGGCCTTCGATGAGCGTGCGGAAGCCCTTCGCCAGCCGCCGGTCGCCGTAGCGCCGATCCGGCTCGCGAGGCTCGCGCTGGCGCCGCCGCCCCTTGTCCACAGACCCGGTCTCCCCGGGCGTGATGCTACGTCGGGGGCTGAGCCGATGGGACCCGCTTCGCCGCCGCTCCTTCCTCCGGGGCGGCCTCGAGGTGCTTCTTGATGTTGTTGAGACCGCGGGCTGTGCTGGGCCGGCCGAGCAGTGGCCACATCACCCAGGGCTGGATCAGGCGGACCAGCAGCGGGCCGCGCAGCCGCTCGACCTGGTGCGTGAGGCGCGTTCCGCTCCCAGTCGGCTCCAGCGCAAACGTCCAGCGGTACTTGCCCGAAAGGGAGTCGTCGCAGACGTAGCCGAAGCGGCGCGGCCGCTCCGAGGTCTCAACGCTGATCTCGGCCGGGACCTTCATGCCCATGTCTACGACCGAGTGGTAGGTGCCCGCGCCGGTCGCCGTCACCGTCAGCTTGTCGCCGGCCCACTCGCCGTGCCTCACCACTTCGCTGACGTAGTCGAACACCGCGTCAGGCGGCGCCTCCACCACAACCGTGACTTCACGAACGAACCCCATTTCATGCTCCTCATGGGCCGCGGCGGGGGCCGCGGTGATATCGCCCGGCCAAGGTAGGAGGGGCGCCGGGGGCCTCGCAGCCGTGGAACCACGTGTTTTTTCGGTAGGTTGTCGCCCGCATGGAGCAGCACGCGCTCGCGCTGACCTTCGTCGGTCGCTCCCGGGAGCTCGTGGAGGTAGGCCGCTTGCTGGAACGAAGCCGGCTGGTAACCATGATGGGAGCAGGTGGCTCCGGCAAGACCCGGTTGGCCGTCGAGGCCGGCTCCCGCTTGGTCGAGCGCTTCCCGGGGCGTTTTCCTGTGCGAGCTGGCGCCGATCTCGACCCCGGACCTGGTCGCGGGGGCGGTCGCCACGGCGCTCGGCTTCGCGCCCGAGGTCCGTACCGACCTTGCACGACTGGCGGGCGAGCGCGTGGGCCCCGACCCGGCGCTCCTGATACTCGACAACTGCGAGCACGTGCGGGAGGTCGCCGCCGCAGCCGCGCGCGCCGTTCTGGAAGGCGCCCCTGGCCTGCGGGTGCTGGCGACCAGCCGCGAGCGCCTACGGCTTCCGGGCGAGACCGCCTGGATGTTGCCGGGTCTTGAGGCGACTGACGCGATTGCCCTGCTCGCGGATCGCGCAGCCGGCCTGGATCCCGGCTTCCAGGCGACCGACCTCAACCATGCTGCGCTGACGGAGATCTGCCGGCGGCTCGAAGGCCTGCCAC
>DATCNF010000182.1:0-1812 GCA_036565325.1 Candidatus Dormiibacterota bacterium
CAATAAGGACGTCCCCCTCCCCCCCGGGGAGGGTTGGGGTGGGGGCGTGACTCGACTACTCACCTGGACGGTCAACGCCTTCCTGGCGATCGTCGTGGTCGGTCTGCTCGTCCTCCAGGTCGGCCCGCGGCTCCTCCCCTACCGCGTCTTCGATGTGCTCTCGGGCAGCATGCAGCCCGCCATCCCGGTGGGCGCCGAGGTCATCGACCAGGCGGTGCCCGGTCCCAGCCTGCGGGTGGGCGACGTCATCACGTACGAGCACCCGCGGCACCCGGGCACCTACATCACGCACCGGGTGATCGCCATCGACCACACCGGGCTGGCCCCCATCATCAGCACCCGCGGCGACGCCAACGGCGCCCCCGACCCCTGGAAGGTGCAGGTGCAGTCGACGATGCTCCGGGTGCGGGTCGCGATCCCGCTGCTCGGCTACCTCCTGGGCTCCCTCGCCAGTCCCTATGCGCGGCTGGTCATGGTGATCCTGGTGGCCGCGGGCGCGGTCGCTTTCGTGGCCGAGATGTGGCTGAAGAAATGATCAAGCAGAGGTTGACGGTCACCTGATCGCGCGCTGACGCCGCGCCGTCCCTGAGGGGATCGCGGCCCTGGCGACCATTTTCTCGTGAGGTTGGGGTTGCTCATCAAGACGGCGCCGTTCGCGCTGGCGGCCGTGGCCCTGCTCCACGGCTCCCTCGGCGACGGCCTCGCCAGCGAGGGCGGGATCGGCCTGACCAACGTCTCGGGCCGGGCCGGCGACTGCGTGAGCCCCACTCGCCAGGCCGCCTGCGCCACCCTCTTCGACGGGTCGGCCGGCCTCTTTCCCGGCGGCCCCGCCATCGAGCGCTCGTTGACGGTGACCTGGCACGGCAACGGCCACGCCGCGTCCGCCTTCGGCCTGTTCGTGGACAACTTCACGAGCCACAATGCGCGCAGCCAGGCCGGCTGCACCGCCGCCGACCCCGCCGACCGCCTCGACCTCTCGGTCAGCCAGGACGGCGCGGTCCTCTACGCGGGAACCCTCTCCGAGTTCGCCCGCGACCACGGCAGCGCCCCCAACGCCCTGCCGGCGCAGCGCGACAGCGGCCGCTTCTCGATCGCGGTCTCCCTCGACCGGTCGGCCGACAACAGCTACATGGGGTGCGTGTCGACCGCCGACCTGGTCTGGACCGCCTCCCAGTAGTCCTCGAGCGCGGCCTGCCAGGGCCGCAGCGGTGACGCCCGCGAGGACTCCAGGCAGCCGTTGAGGGGTCTCGGCGCAGCCGCCGCCAGCTCAGCCGTGGTGATGGCCTCGACCTCGGCCGCGACGCCTGCCAGGCGCAGCGTCTCCACCGCCAGCTCCCGCCAAGTGCAGCAGCCTTCCGCGACCAGGTGGACCAGCCCGGTGGTGGCGTTCTCGACCAGCCCCAGGGCGCCCAGCGCCAGGTCGCGCGCGTAGGTCGGGTTGAGGTGCTGGTCGGCGACCACGCGCAGCGGCTGGCCGGCCCGGGCCCGGGCCAGGATCCGCTCGGGGAACGACCCGCCCTTCACCGCCGACCCGACCTGCCCGTACACCCCCGCAGCCCGGATCACCAGCCCGGCCGGGAGCACGGCCAGCTCGCCCTCCCGCTTGGAGCGCGCATAGACGGATTGCGGATTCGGCTCGTCTGCCTCCCGATAAGGCCGGTCGCCGGCCCCGTCGAAGACGTAGTTGGTCGAGAAGTGCACCAGCCTCGCTCCCAGGCGAGCGCACTCGGCCGCCAGCACCGCCGGGCCGCGGGCATTGACGTCGAAGGCGGCGTCCGGGTCCGACTCGGCGGCGTCGACCGCGTTGTAGGC
>DATCNF010000183.1:0-3186 GCA_036565325.1 Candidatus Dormiibacterota bacterium
GACGAGCAGGAGGTCAGCAGGGCTCCCGGCCAGGGCCGGCCGGCCGGGTCGCGCGCCCACAGCACCTCGCCGCCGGGCGCCTGCAGGCCGAGCACGAACTCGACCGCGCGTTCCAGGCTGGGCCAGGTCTCTTCGAGCAGGCTCTCGTCGCCGGTGGCCAGGAAGTGGTGCCAGAGCCCGGTCGCGAAATAGGCGCAGAAGTTGGCGTCGGCGGTCGCGTCCTCGACCACGCCGTCGCGGACGGCCATCGGCCAGGAGCCGTCCGGCCGCTGGGTGGCCGCCAGCCACAGGTAGGCGCGCTCGGCCTCCCGGCTGTAGCGGCCCGCGTCCAGGGCCATGGCCGCCTCGACGTGGTTCCAGGGGTCGGCCACACCGCCCGGGAAGTGCGGGATGCAGCCGTCGCGCAGCTGGACCGAGGCGATCGCCTCCGCCGTCTGGGCGGCGTCGAAGTCAAGCACGGGCGTAGAACACGACGCTCTTGCCGAGCACGGGGTTCAGAGCCCGTTCGGCCGTTCGGGTGAGGCGAGGCCGGCGCATCAGGTCCCAGACCAGGAAGCGGTGGTACAGCCGCGGCAGCGGGTGCTGCTCGTCCCGCGGCCCCACCGCGCACTTCACCCACCAGTAGGGCGCGTGCAGGGCGTGCGCGTGGTGGCCCCCCAGGACCTGGAGGCCGTGGGCCTCGAGCTGGGCACGCAGTTCCGAAGCCCGGTAGATGCGGACGTGGCCCCCGGGGTTGCTGTGATACTCGTCGGACAGGGCCCAGCACACCCGCTCGGGGAACCAGCGGGGGACGGTCACTGCGAGCCCGCCGCTGGGCTTGAGCACCCGCCTGAGCTCGGCGATGGCCGCGCCGTCCTCCGGGATGTGCTCCAGGACTTCGCTCGCGATCACATGGTCGAAGGTCGCGTCCGGAAAGGGCAGCGCCAACGCGTCGCCCCGTACCGCCAGCGCCCCCTCTCGGGCCGTCTGCAGGTCATCGGCGCGGAGGTCCAGAGCCACCGCCCGCGCCCCCCGGCGCACGGCCTCCCGGGTGTGGCGGCCGGTGCCGCAGCCGAGGTCGAGCAGGAGGTCTCCCGGGCGCACGCCGAGGCGGTCGTAGTCGACGGTCAGCAAGCCGCGATCGCCTTCTCGTACTCGGCGACGGTCGCCTGCGCCGCGCGCTCCCAGGTGAACATCTCCAGCACCCGAGCCCGGCCGGCCTCGCCGAGCCGCCTGCGCAGCGCGGCGTCGCTCAGCGCGCGGTTGATGGCGGCCGCCAGCGCCTGTGCGTCACCGGGCGGCACCAGGAAGCCCGCCTCGCCATCCCGGCCCACGACCTCGGGCAGGGCTCCCGCGGTGGTGGCGACCAGGGGGACCGCGCAGGCCATCGCCTCCACGGCCGGCAGCGAGAAGCCCTCGTAGAGGCTGGGCACCACCGCCAGCTCCGCCTGGGCGTAGAGGTCGACCAGGTCGCCCTCGCCGATGCCGTTGAGGAAGCGGACCGAGTGCCTGAGGCCCAGGCGGTCGATGGCGGCCGCCACCGCGCCGTGGCGGCGGGCCTTGCCCACCACCACCAGCTCCACCCGGCGCTCGTTGCGGACGAGTGCCACCGCCTCCAGCAGCGGCACCAGGCCCTTCAAGGGCACGTCGGCGCTGGCCGTCGCCACCACCCGGCCCTCCACCTTCGCCTGCTCGGGCCGGGGCCGGAAGGTCGAGGCGTCGACGCCGTTGGAGACCACCGCGATCCGCTCGGACGGGACGCCCAGCTCGCGCACGATCTCGTCGCGCGCCGCGTCGGAGACCGTGAGCAGGCGGCGCAGCCGGGGCGCGACCCGCCGCTGCATGCGCACGAAGCCGTACCAGCGGCGGATCGCGATCCGGCGCTGCCAGCCCGGGGCGGCGGCCAACTCCAGGCGGCGATCGATGGCGATCGGGTGGTGCACGGTGGCGAGCACCGGCAGCGGCAGATGCTCGATCCCGAGCAGGCCGTAGCCGAGCGACTGGTTGTCGTGGACGACGTCGAAATCGCCGGCCCGGCCCGTGAGGTGCCGCCAGGCGCGCAGGCTGAAGGTCAGGGGCTCCGGGAAGCCGCCCACGCACATGGTCCCGAACTCGAGGAGGTCGACCAGGTCGCGCAACTTGCGGGCCCGCCGGAAGGGGTGCTCGGGCCGGTAGAGGTCGAGGCTCTCGAGCCTGGTCAGGGTGACGCCCGGGTCGAGCTCCGGGTAGGGCTGGCCGGACAGCACCTCGACCTGGTGGCCGAGGCGCGCCAGACCACGGCTCAGGTGCCTGACATAGACACCTTGACCGCCGGAGTGGGGATTGCCCCGGTACGCGAGCAGGGCAACGCGTAAAGAGCTCAGATGTCGATTGCCGTTGGGTGCTTGGGCTGGTACAGGCCCAGCCGGCCGGCGCCGGGGAGCTCGATGTAGGTCACCAGGCCGAAGCCCTGTTCGGTGACCGGCTCCACGATCGCCACGCCCTTCGCTGTCAGCTCCGCCACGGTGGCCTCGACGTCGTCGCACAGTAGGAAAAGCTCGTGGTGCTGGCCCGGCGGCCCGGGGTGTGCGGCCAGCTCGGCGGGCGGAGTCTTGAAGATCAGCCAGCCGTCATGGACGTCGACGTGCGGCCAGCCCAAAGTGTCGCGGAAGAAGGCGCGGACGGCCTCCACCTCGCTGCTGAAGATGATCGCGTGGACACCGGTGATCACCGCTCGGCGTGGCCGGGTGCGAAGTACGAGGCCTCGCCACCGCTTTCGGCACGGATCACGTGCATGACGGCGTTGATCAGGGCCAGGTGCGAGAACGCCTGTGGGAAGTTGCCCAGGTGGCGGCCGCTGCGAGGATCGATCTCCTCGGCATAGAGCTGGAGCGGGCTGGCGTAGGAGAGCAGCTTCTCGCACAGCTCCCGGGCGCGATCCAGCTCGCCGATCTCGACCAGCGCCGACACCATCCAGAAGGAACAGATGGTGAACGTGCCTTCCCGGCCGCTCAGGCCGTCGTCGGTCTCCTCGACCTTGTAGCGGAGGACCATGCCATCCTCGGTCAGCTCCTCGGAGATGGCGAGCACCGTGGCCCGCACCCGCGGATCCTCGGGCGGCAGGAAACGGACCAGTGGCACCAGGAGCAGCGACGCGTCCAGGGCCGTGGCGCCGTAGTGCTGAACGAAGACCCCCCGCTCGTCCACTCCCTTGTCCAGGATCTCCGC
>DATCNF010000184.1:0-3202 GCA_036565325.1 Candidatus Dormiibacterota bacterium
GCCCTGGTCATGCTGCGCGAGCCGCGCTTCGACGCCGCGCACACGCTGCGGGTCGCCGCCCGCGCGCAGGCCACGCTGCTGGTGGGTGTGCCCACCAACGTGATCCGCATGCTCGACTCCGCGGTCCTGGGCGAGGCCGACCTGTCGGCCGTACGCTGCACGGCGGTGGCAGGGTCGCCGATGCCGACCGAGGTGGCGCGCGCCTGGGAATCGCGGACCGGCTCCCGCGTGGTGTCGTTCTACGGGACCATGGATGCCGGCCAGCTGGCGGTCGGCTCGCCCGAGGACCCGGTCGAGAAGCGCTGGCACAGCGTCGGCCGCCCGCACGATGGCATGGAGTGGATGATCACGGCGGAAGGGGAGATCTGCATGCGCGGGCCGACCGTGCAGCGCCGGTACTGGGGCGAGGAATCGGGGCCCTTGGCGGAGGACGGCTGGGCACACCTCGGCGACCTCGGCTTCGTCGACGAGGACGGCTACCTGCACGTGACCGGCCGCCTCAAGGACATCGTGATCCGGGGCGGCACCAACATCAATCCCTTCGAGGTCGAGGACCACCTGCGCTCGCACCCCGGCGTCCGCGACGCCTGCGTGGTCGGCCGGCCGGATCCCGACCTCGGGGAGCGCGCCGTCGCCTTCGTGGTGGGCGCCGTCACGCTGGAAGAGCTGCGCGTGCACCTGCAGGCGCGGGGGGTGGCCAAGTACAAGTGGCCCGAGTTCCTGGAGCTGGTGGACGAACTGCCGCTGAAGGGGCCGGGCAAGGTGGATCGGAAGCTGCTCAAGGAGATGGCGAGTGCCGGTAGCCCGCTGCGCTGACATCGAGACCGCGTGGTACGAGGTGGGGAGGGGCGCCTCCGCGGGATCGCCGCCGCTGGTGCTCGTGCACGGGCTGGCCGACGACCACCGCGCCTGGCGCAAGGGGCTGCCGCAGCTGGCGCTGCGACACCGGGTGATCCTCTACGACTGCCGCGGCCACGGCGGGACCTCGCTCGGCCAGGCCGATAGCAGCCTGCGCCAGCTCGCGGGCGACCTGGTGGCTCTGCTGGACGCGCTGGAGATCGAGCGAGCCCACCTGTGCGGGTTCTCGCTGGGCGGCACGATCGTGATGCGGACCGCGATCGACCACCCCGAGCGGGTGGCCCGCCTGCTCCCGGTGGCGACCTCGAGCCGCGTCGGCCGGGCCGCCGCCGATTGGTACGCGGCGCGCGCGAAGATGGTGCGCAGCGGCGCGCCCGAGTTGAAGGCGACGCTCGAGCAGGACTGCCGTGATGTCTACGGGAACGCCCCCGGCGAGTTCGCGGACGGGTGGCTGATCCGGTCCCAGTCGACGGCCGACCCCCGCGGCTACGGCAACGCCTGCGCGGCGATGGCGGCGCTCAACGCCGAGCCGCTCGACCCCCAACTGCCGAGCATCCAGGCCCCGACGCTGGTCGTCTGCGCCGACGGGGACCAGCTCTGCCCGCCCCGCGCCGCCGAGATCATCCGGGACGGCATCCCAGGGTCGCGAATGGAGCTGATCGAGGGCAGCGGGCACCCCATCCCGGTCGAGAAGCCCGAGCAGCTGGCGGAGTTGATCCTGGAGTTCGTGAACGTTTAGAATGTTCTAAACGTTGTGAGCGAAGAGGCTGCCGGTGATACCGAGGCCGTCGCCCGAGCGCGTACGGAGTTCGTGGAGGGCATGGGCGCGGTGACCGAGTTCTGGGGCGCCGGCCGCTATACGGGGCGGCTGTGGGCGGTCCTCTACCTCAGCCCCGAGCCGATGACGATGGCCGAGCTCTGCCGCGAGGCCGGCATCACCAAGGGCCACGCCAGCATCAACCTGCGCGCCCTGCTCCGATTGCGCATGGTCCATCGCAGCCGCCGGCCGGCCGACCGCCGCGACTGGTTCACGGCCGAGGCGGACATCTGGGCCGCGGCCCGGGGCATCCTCCGCGAGCGGGGTGAGCAGGAGTTCGACCGCGCGCTCAGGAGCACCGACCGGGCGCTGGCTCAGCTGGCCGGCGCCCGGGACCAGCGCAGCCGGTTCGTGCGGGGGCGGATCGAGGCGGTGCGCGAGTTCAACGCCGCGCTCGACCGCGCGGTGGGCGCGGTGCTGCGGCTCGACGACCTCCGCAGCGCCCTCTCCTGGTTGACCAGGGCGCCCAGCCGGTGATCCTGGTCACCGGCGCCACGGGCTATGTCGGCGGCCACCTGGTGGCGCGGCTGGTGGGCGGCGCCGAGCCGGTGCGGGGCCTGGTTCGGCGTCCCGACGCGAAGCTGCCCGCCGGGGTTGACTCCGTCCGGGGCGATGTGACGGAGCCGGAGTCGCTGCCGGCCGCAGTCGAGGGCGTCGAGATGGTGATCCACTGCGCGGCCATCACCGGCGACCGCAAGGAGCCCTATCGGGGCGCCTACGACCGGGTCAACCGCGAGGGCACGGCCAACCTGGTGGCGGCGGCCAGCGCGGCCGGGGTCAAGCGCCTGGTCGTGATGTCCGGCCTAGGCTGCAAGCCGGCGCCGGCGGGCACTTACATGGCGACCCGCTGGGGCCTGGAGGAGGCCGTGCGCCAGGGCGGCATCCCCTACGTGATCCTCCAGCCCTCGGTCCTTTTCGGTGCCGGCGCGCCCTTCGTCGACGCCCTGGCCGGCCTGGCGAGGTGGTCGCCGGTGCTGCCCGCGCTGGGCGGCGGCCGGACACGGTTCCAACCGCTCTGGGTCGAGGACCTGGTGACCTGCCTGGTCCTCTCGACCAGCAAGGACGAGCTGCTCGGCGCCGAGCACCCGCTGGGCGGCGCCGAGATACTGACCTTCCGCGAGATCCTGCAGACCATCGCGGCCGCGCTCGGGAAGCGGCGCCTGATCCTGCCCCTGCCGCTCGGGATCGCGAGCCTCCAGGCCCGGGCGCTGACCGCATTGCTGCCCAACCCACCGCTGACGCCGGCCGCGATCGAGCTCTTCAGCTTCGAGAACGCCACCGACCTCGACTCGGTCGAACGCCGCTTCCACTTCCGGCCGAAGGGGTTCCGCCAACTCCCCCTCCCCTGAGGGGCGGGTTGGGGGTGGGGCCGATGCGATCAGGGAGGCCGGGCCACCAGGCGGCCGTCGGGTCCCCGCTCCAGGCGCCAGCCGCCTTCGTGCACGAGCCAGTGGTGATGCCCGCACAGCATCGCCAGGTTGACCTTGTTGGTGGGACCGCCATCGGCCCAATGCCGGAGGTGATGCC
>DATCNF010000185.1:0-9266 GCA_036565325.1 Candidatus Dormiibacterota bacterium
CCCACATCCCGCTGAAGAAGCCCTGCAGGCGCGCCCGCTGGGCGATCGGGAAGACGTCGCCGACCACCGTGAAGACCAGCGGCTGGATGCAGCCGGCCCCGATCCCCTGGAGGGTGCGGAAGGCGATCAGCCAGCCCATGCTCGGGCTGGCGGCGCAGAGCACCGAAGCCACCACGAAGAGCGCCATGCCGCCCAGGAGGACGCGGCGCCGCCCGTGGAGGTCGGCCATCCGGCCCCACAGTGGGACGCTGGTGGTCGCCGTGATCAGGTAGCCGCTGAAAACCCAGGGGTAGAGCGCGAACTGGCCGAGCTCGCGGCTGATGCTGGGCAGGGCGGTGCCGACCACCGTCGAGTCCATGGCGGCCACGAAGAGCGAGAGCATGAGCCCCGCCATCAGGCGCACGACAGGCGGCGTCCATCGGACTCGCTCGCCGTCCATCATTGCTTTCCATGTTGCGTGAGATCGTGGTGCCGGAGTTGGAGGGGGCCACCGAGGTCACCCTCGGCGCCTGGCTGCGCAAGACCGGCGACCAGGTCGAGGCGGGGGAGCCGGTGGCCGAGGCGCTCACCGACAAGGTGAACGCCGAGATCGAGTCGCCCTACAGCGGCGTGGTCGAGGAGCTGCTGGTCGAGGAAGGCGGCCCAATCAGCCCCGGCCAGCCGATCGCCCGGATCCGCACCGCGTAAGACCCCACCCCAACCCTCCCCGGAGGGGAGGGGGACTGGGGACTACGAGGCCTCGAGCTTGGCCTCCAGCCCGGGGATGTCCAGCTTGGGCTTGGGATAGGTGGGGTTCATCTCGGCCAGTGTGTCGATGAGGATCCGCGCGGCGGCCCAGTCGCGGAACCACTTCTTGTTGGCGGGGATCACGTACCAGGGCGCCTGGGGCGTGGAGCAGCGCGCGATCGCCAGGTCGTAGGCGGCCATGTACTCGTCCCACTGCGAGCGCACGCTGAGGTCCGTCTCGCTGAACTTCCACAGCTTGGTCGGGTCGTGCAGCCGCTCCAACAACCGTTGACGCTGCTCGTCGTAGCTGATGTGCAGGCAGAACTTGAGGATGGTGGTGTCGCGACGCCGGACCAACTCTTCCTCGAAGCGGTTGATCTGCTCGTAGCGCGACTCGATGACCCGCTCGCTCACCAGCTTGTTCACGCGCGCCACCAGCACGTCCTCGTACTGCGAGCGATTGAAGATCACGACATGCGGCGGGTCCGGCAGAGCGCGGCGAATCCGCCATAGGAAGTTGTGGCGCTGCTCCTCGGGCGTGGGTTGCTTGAAACCGACCACGCGCACGCCCTGGGGGTTCATGGGAGTCATCGCGTGCTTGATCGTCCCGTCCTTGCCCGACGTGTCCATCCCCTGCAGCACCACCAGCACCGTCCGCCGGCCCTCGGCCCAGAGGCGGTCCTGGAGGTCGGTGATGCGACCCGCGTGCTTGGCGAGGTCCTTCTCCGCCTGCTTGCGCTTGACGCCGTGCGTGTTGTCGGGATCGATGCCGGAGAGGCTGAAGTAACCGTCGGCGCTGTGCGCCATCAGGCGCTTGCGGATATCCATACCGGCGTCACTCTACGGGCCGGTACGCTTGGCCGGGTGCCCACCCGTGCCGAGCTGGAGGCTGCTCGCGCCCGCGTCCTCGACGACGTCCTCGCCCCCGGCCTGCGGGTCCTCTTCTGTGGCATCAACCCCGGTCTCTACACGGCGTGGGCCGGTCATCATTTCGCGCGCCCCGGCAACCGCTTCTGGCCCGCGCTCCACCTCTCAGGCTTCACGCCGCGCCTCCTCCACGCCTCCGAGCAGCCGCAACTCCTCGAGCTCGGTCTCGGCGTCACCAACCTGGTCGCCCGCACCACCGCCCGGGCAGACGAGCTGACGGCGGCGGAGCTGGAAGCGGGCGCCCGGGCGCTGCGCGGCAAGCTCCGGCTTTACCGCCCGCGCTGGCTTGCAATGCTGGGGACCGGGGCCTACCGCACCGCTTTCCAGAGGCCTCGCGCGACCGTGGGCGAGCAGCCCGACCTGCTGGAGGGCACCCGCGTCTGGGTGCTGCCCAACCCCAGCGGCCTCAACGCGCACTACCAGCTGCCCGCCCTGGTCGAGCAGTTCGAGAAGCTCAGGCGAGCGGCTGGAACCTAGGCGGCCGCTGCTCGACATAGGAGGCCACGCCCTCCTTGAAGTCCGGGGTGGTCAGCGACTCCTCCATCAGCTTGATCGACTCCTCGACCGCGGTCTCGAGATCGGTCGCCGAGTGGCGGTAGACCTGGCGCTTGATCACCGCCATCGAGCTCGGCGGGCAGTTGGCCGCCAGGTCCCGGGCGTAGGCGGTGGCGGCGGCCACGACGTCCTCGGGCGCGACCACGCGGTTCACGAGCCCCATCTCCAGTGCCTCCTCGGCCAGGAAGACGCGGGCCGAGAGCAGGATGTCGAGGGCGCGCGCGGTGCCCACCAGGCGGGGCAGCAGCCACGATGACCCGTACTCGGCGATCAGTCCCCGCCTCGCAAAGGAGGAGGTGAACTTGGCGCCCGCGGCCGCGAAGCGGATGTCGCAGCAGAGCGCGATCACCAGCCCCAGCCCGGCGCAGGCGCCGTTGACCGCGGCGATCACCGGCTTGGGCACCTCGATCGCCTCCGTGGGCAGGACCCGGCGCTCCTCGCCGACCACCGCGGCGCCGCCGCCGATCGACTCCAGCAGCGACATGTCGGCGCCCGCGCAGAAGCCCTTGCCGGCGCCGGTCACCACCACCGCCCGCACCTCCGGGTCCTTGGCCGCACGCTCCAGGGAGGACGACCAGCCCTCGCCCATCTCGCGGGTCCAGGCGTTCAGGCGGTCGGGGCGGTTGAGGGTGATCGTGGCCACGCCTTCGGCCACCGAATAGAGGACGGTTTCGGTCGAGATCATGGCTGGCACACTAGCACTCGATGTCTAGCGCGCTGGAGATCTTCAGCCCGGCCGCCCGCGCCTGGTTCGAGGGCGCCTTCGAGGCGCCGACCGAGGTCCAGGCGAAGGGTTGGGGGGCGGTCGCCGCCGGCCGCCACACCCTGATGACCGCGCCCACCGGCAGCGGCAAGACGCTGGCCGCCTTCTTCTACGCGCTGGACAAGCTCAGCGTCCTCCCCCCGGCACGGGGGGAGGTTGGAGGGGGGGTCCGGGTCCTCTACGTCTCCCCGCTCAAGGCCCTGGCCGTCGACGTCGAGCGCAACCTGCGCGCGCCCCTGCAGGGCATTCGCCAGCAGGCCGTGCGCATGGGCCTGGAGGCGCCCGACATCTCGGTCGCCATCCGCTCCGGCGACACCCCCAGCCAGGAGCGGCGACAGATCGAGCGCACCCCGCCCGACATCCTGATCACCACCCCGGAGTCGCTGTTCCTGCTCCTGACCAGCGCCGCCCGCCGGATCTTGACCGGCGTCGAGACCGTGATCGTGGACGAGATCCACTCGGTCGCCTCCACCAAGCGCGGCGCGCACCTCGCGCTCAGCCTGGAGCGGCTGGCCGCGATCACCACCAAGGACCCGCAGCGGATCGGCCTCAGCGCCACCCAGCGCCCCCTCGAGGAGGTGGGCCGCTTCCTGGGGGGCCCCACGCGCGAGGTCGAGATCGTCGACGCCGGCCGCCGCAAGACCATGGAGATCACGGTCGAGGTCCCGGTCGACGACATGGCCGACCTCGAGCGCGGCGTGGTCCAGGCGCAGCCCAGCGGCTCCGCCGCGGCCATCGGAGCTGACGAGATCGTCCAGCGCAAGTCGATCTGGCCCGCCATCCATCCCCGGCTCCTGGAGCTGATCCAGCGCCACCGCAGCACCATCGTGTTCGTCAACTCCCGGCGCCTGGCCGAGCGCCTGGCCACCCGTTTGAACGAGCTGGCGGAGGCGGACCTGGTCAAGGCACACCACGGCTCGATCGCGCGCGAGCAGCGGATGGAGATCGAGGAGGCGCTGAAGTCCGGGCGGCTCAAGGGCATCGTCGCGACCAGCAGCCTGGAGCTGGGCATCGACATGGGGGCGGTCGACCTCGTGATCCAGGTCGAGGCGCCGCCGAGCGTGGCCGCCGGGATGCAGCGCATCGGCCGCTCCGGCCACTCCATCAACGAGATCTCGCGGGGCACCATCTTCCCCAAGTACCGAGGTGACCTCCTGGAGACCGCGGCGGTGGTGGAGGGGATGCTGGCCGGCGACATCGAGGCCACGCGGGTGCTCAAGAACCCGATCGACGTCCTGGCCCAGCACATCGTCGCCATGAGCGCGCTCGACGAGTGGAAGACGGAGGACCTGAAAGCGCTGGTGCGGCGCACCTACAGCTTCGAGTCACTGGGCGACCGGGCCTTCGAGGCGGTGCTCGACATGCTGGCCGGGCGCTACCCGAGCGACGACTTCGTCGAGCTGCGGCCGCGCATCGTCTGGGACCGCGTCAACGGCACCATCCGCGGGCGCGCCGGCGCTCAGCGCCTGGCGGTGACCAACGCCGGGACCATCCCCGACCGCGGTCTCTATACGGTCAACCTGCTGGAGGACGGCCGCAAGGTGGGCGAGCTCGACGAGGAGATGGTCTTCGAGTCGCGACCCGGCGAGACCTTCGTGCTGGGCGCCAGCACCTGGCGGATCGCCGACATCACGCCCAACCAGGTCCTGGTGGTCCCCGCGCCGGGCGAGCCCGGCAAGATCGCCTTCTGGAAGGCGGACGCCCTGGCGCGGCCGGTGGAGGTGGGGCGGCGCCTGGGCCGCGTCACCCGTGAGCTGGCGGCGGCCGATCCGGAGGTCGCGACCGCCCGGCTGATGGAGCACGCGGGCTTCGACGAGCGCGCCGCCGGCAACCTGCTCGCCTACCTGCGCGACCAGCTCGCGGCCACCGGCGCGCTGCCCGACGACCGCACCATCGTGGTCGAGCGCTTCCGCGACGAGGTGGGGGACTGGCGGGTGTGCATCCTGACGCCATACGGCGGGCGGGTGCACGCGCCCTGGGCGCTGGCCCTGCAGTGGCGGCTGTCCGAGAAGCTCGGCATGGAGGTGCAGTCGCTGTACACGGATGACGGCCTGGCGCTGCGCTTCCCCGACGCTGACGAGCCGGTGGCCCTGGAAGAGCTGATGCTCGACCCCGAGGAGGTGCGCGAGCTGGTCACGGCGCAGCTGCCGGGGTCCGCCATGTTCGCCTCCCACTTCCGCGAGAGCGCGGCCCGGGCGCTGCTGCTGCCGCGCCGCCGGCCGGGGCAGCGCACCCCGCTCTGGCAGCAGCGGCAGCGCTCGGCCTCGCTGCTCCAGGTGGCCGGCCAGTTCCCCGACTTCCCGATCCTGGCCGAGACCTTCCGCGAGTGCCTTTCGGACGAATTCGACCTCGACGCCCTGCAGGAACTCTTGACGCGCGTCCGCGCGCGACAGGTGCGGGTGGTGCAGGCCGACACCGACCGGGCCAGCCCCTTCTCGGGTTCCCTGCTCTTCGACTACGTGGGCGCCTTCCTTTACGAGGGCGACGCGCCCCTGGCCGAGCGCCGTGCGCAGGCGCTGACGCTCGACCGGGAGCTGCTGGCCGAGCTGCTGGGTTCGGAGGAGCTGCGCGAGCTGCTCGACCCCGAGGCCATCCAGCACACGGAGCTGGAGCTGCAGGGCCTGCTGCCCGAGCGCTTCCCCCGCGACGCCGACGAGGCGCACGACCTGCTGGCGCGGCTGGGGGACCTCGCGGCCGAGGAGGCCGCCGCGCGCGGCGTGTCGACCGAGTGGCTGGAGGAGCTGGTGCGGCAGCGGCGCGCGGTGCGGGCCAAGGTCGGCGGCGAGTGGCGGTTCTTCGCGGCCGAGGACGCGGGCCGCTACCGCGACGCGCTGGCCGTCGCCATCCCGCCCGGCCTGCCGCTGTCGCTGCTGGAGCCGGTGGACGAGGCCCTGGAATCCCTGCTCCGCCGCTACGCGCGCACGCACGTGCCCTTCCTGGCGGGGGACGCCGCGCGGCGCTGGAAGCTGCCGGTGACCGAGGTGGAGTCAGCGCTGCAGCGGTTGGTGGCGCGCGGCGAGCTGCTCTCTGGCGAGTTCCACCCCGGCGGCGCGTCACGGGAGTTCTGCCACCCCGAGGTGCTGCGGATCATCCGCCGCCGCTCGCTGGCGGCCCTGCGCCGGGAGACCGAGCCGGTCGAGGCGCTGGTGCTGGCCCGCTTCCTGCCCCAGTGGCACGGCATCGGCGCCCAGGCGCGCGGCCTGGACCGACTGCTGGAGGTGATCTTCACCCTCCAGGGCCTGGCCCTGCCGGCGTCGGTGATCGAGCGCGACGTGCTGGCGGCGCGGGTCCGCGACTACATGCCCAACCAGCTCGACGAGCTGGTCTCGATGGGCGAGGTGGTGTGGGCCGGCCGGGGGCCGCTGGGCACTGGCGACGGCCGGGTCGCGCTCTACATGCGCGGCGACGCACCCCGCCTGCTGACCCTGCCCGACGAGGTGCCGCAGGGCAACATCCACGTCCGGCTGCGCGAGCGCCTCGGCCGCGGCGCCGCCTTCTTCCGCGACCTCTACACGGCGGCCGGCGGCGGGGACGAGCAGGCGGTGCTGGACGCGCTCTGGGACCTGGTCTGGGCGGGCGAGGTCACCAACGACGTATTCAGCCCGGTCCGCGCCCTGGGGCCGGCGCCCCGCCGTTCGGGTCCCAGCCGCCGGCCGCGGCTGCCGCGGCTCACCCATCCCCGCGGCGCCGGGCGCTGGTCGCTGGTGGCCGACCTCCTGGGCGAGGCGGTGTCCACGACCGAGCGCCTGCACGCCGAGGCCGGGGTGCTGCTCCAGCGCCAGGGCGTCCTGACCCGCGAGGCCGTGGTCGGCGAGGGCTGGGCCGGCGGCTTCGCTGCGCTCTACCCCGTGCTGCGCGCGATGGAGGAGGCGGGCAAGATCCGCCGCGGCTACTTCGTGCAGGGCCTGGGCGGCTCGCAGTTCGCGCTGCCGGGCGCGGTCGACCGCCTGCGCGGCGCCCGCGAGCCGGAGGGCCGGATCCTGGCCCTCGCCGCCACCGACCCGGCCAACCCCTACGGAACGCTGCTGCCCTGGCCGGCGACCGCCGGCCGCCCGGCCCGCGCGGCGGGCGCCTATGTCGTGGTCGAGGACGGCGAGCTCAAGCTCTACCTGGAGCGCGGCGGCCGCTCTCTACTGACCTTCGGCCAGGTCGACGTCGGCCACGTGGTGGCGCTGCTCGCGGCGCTGAAGAAGATCAAGGTCGAGGTGCAGCGGGTGGACGGGATCGACGTCCACGCCTCCGCCCTGGCGCCCCTGCTGCGCGAGGCGGGCTTCGGGAGCTCGCCGCGGGGCATGGTCTTCTGGCCCAGAGCCCCTCGCAGTGCCTGAGGGGGACACCATCTGGCGGACCGCCGCCGCGCTGCGGCCGCGGCTGGTCGGCCGCCGCGTCCTGGCCGCGCGGCCGGCGCCCCTGGCGCGCCTCACCGGGACCACGATCACCGCGGTGGACGCCGTCGGCAAGCACCTGCTGGTGCGCTTCGACAACGGGCTGTCGCTGCACACGCACATGCGCATGACCGGCGCCTGGCATGTCTACCGGCCGGGCGAGCCCTGGCGCAAGCCCGAGCGCCTGGCCCGGGCTGTCCTCGAGGTCGACGGCACGGTGGCCGTGCTCTTTAACGCGCCCGTGGTCGAGCTCACGCGCCACGACGACCGCACGTCGCACCTGGGGCCGGACATCCTGGCCGAGAACCTGGACCTAGACCTGGTCGTGCGCCGCGCGCGCTCGCTGGGATCGGTGCCGGTGGGTGAGGTCCTCCTGGATCAGAGGGTGAGTGCCGGCATCGGCAACATCTGGCGCAACGAGGCCCTGTGGACGGAGCGCGTCAACCCCTGGCGCGCCAGCACCTCGCTTTCCGACGCGCAGCTGCGCGCGCTGTACGCCTGGGCGCACACCGAGATGCGCGCCCACCTGCGCGGCCCGCATCGGCGGAGCATCGTGCACGGCCGGGGCGGCCGCCCCTGCCCGCGCTGCGGCACCCTCATCAAGGTGCGCGCGCAAGGCGAGCAGGCTCGGCTGACTTACTGGTGCCCGCACTGCCAGGGTGGGGATCAGTACCAGATGACCGGCCCGTCGCCGGTCGCGCCCTCGGGCAGCCACCGCGCCTCGCCCCGCGCATAGCGCGCGGCGGTCCAGGCCGCGGCCGCGGCGTCGATGAAGTCGTCCGGCCCCGCCCGACCCGCCGGCCCCGGGTCCGCGGGCAGCTCGATGCCCTCGGCCTTGAGCAAGCCCAGGCGGTGCCACATGCCCGACCACGACTTCTTGTAATTGCGCAGCGGCGCCCGGCCCATGGCCGCGAACGACACCTCGGGATGCACCTCGAACAGCCGGCGCGCGGTGCCGGCGACCGCGTCGACCTCCAGGATGCGCTCCCGCAGCGCATAGGCCTGGGCGGTGACACCGAGGCCCGAGGTGAAGGGCTGCCTGAGCACCGACCGGGTCGGGGTCAGGAAAACGCTCGAGCGCCGCGCGCCCACGAAGATGCGCGCGGCCAGGTCGCAGGCCCGGTGCCCGGCGTCGGGCAGGCCGATCGGGATGTCGACGCCGATCCCGGCGGCATGCCCATAGGCGTCGAGCACGCCGCTGATGTTTTCAAAGACCGCGGCCGACTCATAGCGCCCGTCGCGCAGCTCCACCGCGACCCAGCCCCGCGACCAAGCATCGACGCCGACCGCGAAACGGGGCCTCCGGGTCAGGCGGCGACCGTCTTCCGGACCGCCTTGACCACGCGGTCCACCGAGGGCAGGTACCAGCCCTCGAGCGAGCCCGGCGGAAAGGGCGTGTCCCAGGCGCCGACCCGGGCGATGGGGGCATCGAGGTCGTAGAACGCTTCCTCGACCAGGGTCGCCACCACCTCGGCGCCGAAGCCCGCGGATACCGGCGCCTCGTGCACGACCACGCAGCGCCCGGTCTTGACCACGGACCCCACCAGCCCCTCGATGTCCAGCGGCACCAGCGAACGGAGGTCGACCAGGGTGCACTCGATGCCCTCGGCCGCCAGCGCGGCGCAGGCGCGCGTGCAGAGCTCGACCGCGGCGCTCCAGGCGACCACCGTGCAGTGCCGTCCCTCGCGCGCGATCCGCACCTTGCCGAAGGGCGTCAGGTGCTCGCCCTCCGGCACCTCCGCGCGGCCCAGCCGGTACATGCGCTCGGGCTCCAGGAAAAGCACGGGGTCGGGGTCGCGTATGGCGGTCCGCAGCATCCCGGCCGCGTCCGCGGGCGTCGAGGGCATGACGACCTTCAGGCCCGGCACGTGCGCGTAGAAGGCCTCGATGGACTGCGAGTGGTACAGCGC
>DATCNF010000186.1:0-4517 GCA_036565325.1 Candidatus Dormiibacterota bacterium
GCGGGACACAGCCCGACCACCTCGTCCGGGCCCAGGCCGATGCCCAGTCCGGTGGCCCGCCGGCGCACCTCGGCCCATGCCGCGCCCGGCGGCGTGCGTTGGAGGTCGACCAGGTTCATGGACAGCTGCCACACCCCGCCGCTGAAGTCGAAGGCCAGCGCCTGGACCCCGTGCGGCCCGCCCTGGCCGGGCCGCATCGAGCGCGCGAGCGCGGCCGCCGAGGCGGCGGTCGCACCCTCCAGCAGCACGTTGTAGGCGACCAGCGGACCCCGGGCGCCGAGGCAGGCTGCGCCCGCGGAGGGGTGCACTCCCGGGCCACCGAGGTCGGGCCGGACCCGGCCGGCGCGGATGTCGGCCAGGGTGCGCCCATCACCAGCCGCGCCATAGAAATAGACGGGGATCCGGAGCTCCTTCCAGATCCGCTCGCCCGCGCTCCGGGCGACCGCGGCCGCGTTCGCCAGCGAGGCGCCTCCCAGCGGCACCACCGGCAGCACGTCCGCCGCGCCGACCCGGGGGTGCACTCCGCGGTGCGTGCGCAGGTCGATCAGGCGGGCCGAGGACTCGGCCATCGCGACCAGCGCCGTCACGATCGACTCCGCGAAGCCCGCCAGGGAGATCACGGCCCGGTTGTGGACCGGGTCCGCATGAGCGTCCAGCAGACCGGCCGCCGCCCCGGCCGTGGTGGCGATGGCGTCCACGACGTCCGCCCGGCGTCCCTCGGAGACGTTGGGCACGGCCTCGAACAGCGGGGTCACCACCCCACAAAATCTGCGATTTTGCGGGGACCCCGGGTCAGGCCGCTATCACCCGGCCGTTGCAGATCGTGGTCTCGACCAGGTTGACGCCCAGCCGGTAAGGGATGTCGAGGTAGCTCTCGGCGTCCAGGAGCAGGAGGTCGGCCCGCTTGCCCATCCGGATCGAGCCGCACTGGCGCTGCAGGCGCAGCGCCCGCGCCCCGCCCAGGGTGGCGCCCTTGATGGCCTCCTCCGGGGAGAGCCCGAGCTCCAGGCAGGCCAGCCCGATCATCAGGCACATGTTCTCGGTGCAGGAGGTGCCGGGGTTGAAGTCGGTGGCGATCGCCAGCTGGCACCCGGCCGCGGCCAGCGCCCGGGCCGAGCCCTCCGAGGTCAGCTTCAAGGACACCGTCGACCCCGGGCAGACGATGCAGACGACCGGCGACTCGGCCAGCAGGCGGGCGTCGCCGTCACGCAGGTAGTTGAGGTGCTCGGCGGAGGTCGCGCCCAGCTCGACGGCCAGGCGCGGGCCCTCGCCGGGCGCCAGCTCCGAGGCGTGCACCTTGAGCTGGTAGCCGAGCCCCAGCGCGCGGCGCAGGATGCGCCGGCACTGCTGGGCGTCGAAGGCGCCGGGGTCGCACCAGGCCTCGCAGAAGGTGGCCATGCCGCGGAAGCGGGGCAGCATGTCCTCCGCGATCAGGTCGACGTATTCGCCGGCGTCCATGCCGTCGGGAACCACGTGGGCGCCCATGAAGGTGCTGACCACGCGCATCGGCGAGGCCTGCGCCAGCCGCCCGGCCACCCGCAGCAGCATCTCCTCGGCGTCGGGAGTCAGGCCGTAGCCGGTCTTGGCCTCGATCGCGGTCACGCCGTGGCGCAGGAACGACCGCGCCCGGCGCTCGGCCACCGCCAGCAGCTCGTCCTCCGAGGTCGACCGCGTCAGGCGCACCGTGCGCATGATGCCGCCGCCCCAGAAGGGCTGGCCGCGCATGCGGGCGGCGTGCTCGTCGGCGCGGTTGCCCGCCCACAGCAGGTGGGCGTGGGAGTCCACGAACCCGGGCAGCACGCAGCAGCCGCCGGCGTCGACGACCACGGCGTCCGGCGCCACCTCCAGCCGCCACTGCCAGCGACTGGTCGGGCCCACCCAGACCACGTTGCCGTCCTTGGCCGCCACCGCGGCGTTCTCGAGCAGTCCCAGCGTCCCTTCGCCCAAAGCCGGCTCGCACGTCACGAGCTGCCCGATGTTGTGGACGACCAGGTCGGCCTCGATCACAGGGCGATGCTTTTCGCCGAGGTCCCCATCCTTCCGCTCGATAGAGTAAGCGCCGTGTCCGGTCTCGTCCGGCTGGTCTGGGGCGAGCAGTTCATGTCCTACGTCCTCTCTCCCGACCATCCCCTACAGCCGGAACGTGTAAGGCTGGCGGTCTACCTGATCCGGCGTCTCGGTCTCGACGAATTCGCGGAAACGGTGTCTCCCCGGGTCGCCACGCGGGCGGAGCTGGAGCTCGCCCACACGCCGGCGTACATCGACCTGGTGCGCCGCCTCAGTGACCCCGTGGAGCGCGCCGGGGTCAAGTTCCGGGAGATCGCCGAAGGTGGCTTCGGGACCGCCGACAATCCCGTCGCCGACGGCATGGACGAGGCCTGCGCGGTGGTCGTGGGCGGGAGCCTGGTCGCCGCCGAGGCGGTGCACCGGGGTGACGCGCTGCACGCCTTCAACCCCGCCGGCGGCCTCCACCACGCTCGCCGCGACCGGGCCTCAGGCTTCTGCGTCTACAACGACGTGGCGGTCGCCGCCGAGTGGCTGCGGCGCCAGGGGCACCGGGTCGCCGTGGTCGACGTGGACGTGCACCACGGCGACGGGACCGAGGCCTTCTTCTACTCCAGCCCCGACGTCCTCACCATCTCGCTGCACGAGAGCGGGCGCTACCTGTTCCCGGGCACCGGCTTTCCCGACGAGGTGGGGACGGGGGAGGGTCGCGGGTTCGCGGCCAACCTGCCGCTCCTGCCCTACGCCTGGGACGAGCCCTGGCTGGCCGCCTTTGACGCGGTGGTGCCGCCCCTGCTGCGCGACTTCCGGCCGACCGTGCTGGTGACGCAGGACGGCTGCGACACCCACGCGGTCGACCCCATGGCCCACATGCAGGCCTCGACGCGGATCTGGCCCCACGTCGGGCGCCGCTTCCACGAGCTGGCGCACGAGCTGTGCGACGGGCGCTGGGTGGCGCTGGGCGGTGGCGGCTACGCCATCCGCGAGGTGGTGCCCCGGGCCTGGACGCTCCTCTTCAGCGAGATGGTGGAGCATCCGGAGCTGGCCGAGGTATGCCTGGACGAGGCGGCGTTTCCGCCCCACGAAGATGCGCAGAGGCGGATCTGGGGCCAGCTGGAGAAGGACCTGGAAGAGCTGGGCCGGGCGCTGGGCCGGGAGCTCAGCCTTCGCGCAGCATCCGCATGAGGCGGAAGAGCAGCACCTGTAGCGCAAGCGCGTTGGCGATCACCGCGGCCGCACCGGGCGCGCCCCACGCGATGCCCGCTGGATGCCGCCGCACCATCAGCAGGATGTAGCCCGCGGCCGCCACCAGGACCACGGCCTGGAATGCCACCTCGGACTTGATCCAGCGCCGGGGCGCATCCATCTTCAAAAGGCGCGAATAGAGCAGCCACTGCAGCGCCAGCACCAGGAGAAAGACGGCGGCGCCGGCCGCCACGTACAGCGTGTCTGTCAGCTCAGACCGAGTGTGTGCGCAGGCAGCGCGTGCAAACGCGCGCCTTGACCGTCTTGCCCTGGATGTTCACCAGACCGGTGTGCAGGTTCGGAAGGAACCGCCGGTTGGTGCGCACCTTCGAGTGGCTGACGTTATGTCCGTACTGCGGGCCTTTGCCGCAGATCTCACATTTCCTGGCCATGTTTCTAGGTCCGCTTGGGGAACGAAGGCGAATTGTACCATGGGCCCCAATCCCCTCATGAGTTTGAAAGCCGAGGAGCAGGCGCGTGGACAGAGGCAGCTGAGCCGGGCGCGCCAGTGGGGCCGGGTCGAGGTCCTGCCGACCGTGGTGGCGGCCATCGCCGCCCACGCCGCGACCGGCTGCTACGGCATCCACGGCATGGCCGCCCGCGGCCTCCGGGACGGTTTCGCCGAGCTGCTGCGCCGGGAGAGCAACCACCGGGGCGTCGAGGTGAGGGAGGTCGAGGCCGGCCTCCAGATCGACGTCTACGTGGTCGTCCAGTACGGGGTCCGCATCACCGAGGTGGCGCACAACCTGCAGGGCGCGGTCCGCTTCGAGGTCGAGCGCACGGTGGGGGTGCCGGTGGTGGAGGTCAACGTGAACGTCCAGGGGGTGAACGAGCCATAGCTCTGGCCGAGCAAGGCCGGCGCCCGCCCCCCAAGGCGGTCGACGGCCAGGTCTTGAAGTTGGCGCTCCTGGGCAGCCTCAGCCGGCTGGCGGCGCACCAGGAGGAGGTCAACCGCCTGAACGTCTTCCCGGTGCCCGACGGCGACACCGGCACCAACATGCTGCTCACCCTGCAGTCGGCTGTCGAGGACATCAAGGACTCGCCCGCCACCGACGTGGGCCGGATCGCGCGGATCGCGGCGCATGGCTCGCTGATGGGCGCGCGGGGCAACTCGGGCGTCATCCTCTCCCAGATCTTCCGCGGCTTCGCCAAGGCGGTCGAGGGCAAGACCGAGCTCGCCCCCGCGGAGCTGGCGGCCGCCTTCGAGGAGGCGGCCAACGCCGCCTACCGGGCCGTGCTGAAGCCGACCGAGGGCACCATCCTGACCC
>DATCNF010000187.1:0-10652 GCA_036565325.1 Candidatus Dormiibacterota bacterium
GGGTACCTGAGGTCGGACCAGTGCACCCGCCGCCGGTGCTCGGGATAGCGATCGGGGGCCTCCAGGACCTCGCGCCCGCGCAGGCTGAAGGGCTTCCGGCCATGGCTCCAGAACGACACCTCGAGCCCCCACGCCAGCTCCCCGAAGGCCAATTCCTCGACTGGCAGCCTCAGCGCGCGCAGGCGGTCGGCGTCCCACCAGAACCCGGCCATCACGGCCATCACGGAGTCCGGGAGGGCGGCGAAGATGCGGACCGAGTGACGGCCGTCCGCGAAGTCCGAGAAGGCGGCCCTCAGGCCGGCCCTCAGGTCAGCTCTTGTCGCGGTCGGCCTTGCGCCCCCGGTAGCGCTTCTCGAGCTCGGTCAGCACCCGGTCGCTGGCGTCGAGGGCCTCGCTGACCCCGCGCCCCTCCTCGGCGTTGGTCACCTCGTGTACAGGTTCCACCGGCTCCACGGTTTCCGCCCCCGCGACCGCGATCGGGGGCTCCGTGTCGGGTACCGCCAGGGAGCGCCGCAGCGCCCAGAAGGTGACGCCGGCGCCGACCGCGGCTCCCACCAGGAGCCCAAAGAAAACGAGAAGAACCTCGTTCAAAGCCGCGGCCTGCTAGCCGCCGCTGACGGGACCGGTGAACCAGGGCAGCGTGACGCCCGACAGTGACCAGAAGGTGAGGAAGAGGAGGATCCCCAGGAAGACGATCCAACCGGTGCCGGTGATCTTGTTGCGCCCCGGCACCGGCCACGACGCCCAGCCCAGGCGGCGGGCCGCGATCCGGCCGCCGATGTTGTCGATGAAGGGCCAGACCAGGAGCGCGGTCACCACCGCGCCCGGGATCACGATCGACATCACGAACTCGTTCCCCAGCTTCAGGAACTGGAACAGGAAGAGGAAGTACCAGTCGGGGCGCGGCAGGGTGACGGTGCGGGGATCGGCCGACTGCTCGAGCTGCAGGTTCTGCTGGATGAAGGCCGAGAACAGCCCCACAAGGACCATCATCATCACGATGATCACCGGGTACGGCCAGAAGTGGTCCGGGAAGAAGGGGTGGGTGTCCTCCTCCGGCATGTCGTCGGCCAGGTGGTGGCCGGCGCTGCCCATCAGGATGGGGAAGAGGGCGAGGCTGATCATCACCGGGTAGAGGATGTGATCGGGCCCGATCGGCATCCGCTTGTAGGGAGGCTCGATGGCGTGGCCGCCGTGACCGTCGACCTCGATGATCGGGATCGCGGCGCTGACGGCGCCCGGCCCTTCGCGCAGAAAGCCGTCCCACTGGGTCACTTTCACCTCGGGTGTGGGGTCCTTCATCACAGTGGCTCGGAGATGCCGTGCTGCCGGATCAGCCGGAAGTGAACGTACATCAGCAGCACGATCAGTGCCGGCAGGATGAAGACGTGGAGCGTGAAGAAGCGCTGCAGGGTGTTGGGGCCGAGCGTGGGCCCGCCCTGGGCAACCTCCTTGATCACGTTGCCCAGCAGCGGCACCCCGGCGCCGACCTTGATGGTGACCGAGGTCGCCCAGTAGGCCTTGGTGTCCCAGGGCAGCAGGTAGCCGGTGAGCGAGAGCCCGAGCACGACCAGGAGCATGGTCACTCCGACCATCCAGTTGAGCTCGCGCGGCGCCCGGTAGGAGCCGGTCCAGAAGACCCGCGCCATGTGCAGCGCGACCATGATGATCAGCAGGCTGGACGACCAGAAGTGCACGCCCCGGATCAGCCAGCCCAGGTAGACCTGGCTCATCAGGTTCTGTACCGAGGTGTAAGCGTTGGCCGGGTTGCCGGTGGCGTCGGGCACGTAGTAGAAGCTCAGGAAGATGCCGGTGACGAGCTGGAAGGCGATCAGGACGAAGACCATCCCGCCGAAGCAGTAGTAGAAGGCGTTGGCGTAGTTGGGAACCCGCTGATATAGAGCCTCATCGACCGACTTGGTGAACGGGAAGCGGTCGTCCAGCCAGTCGACGACGGCGGTCTGGATGTCGCGCGGGTGGGGAATGGTCGCCACGTTCTGTCCCTTCCTTGTTTCTACCCGTATCCCGGCAGTGACACGCCCTTGACGACGAGTGTGTCGGCGGTGTCGCCCTGCTTCCAATCCAGGTGCGACAGCGGGGCTATGGCCGGACCGTGGATCACGTTGCCGTTGAGCGCGAACATGGACCCGTGACACGGGCACTCGAAGCGCTTGGCGCCCGCGTTGAGGGCGATCGAGCAGCCCAGGTGTGAGCAGTTGATCGCGAAGACGTTGACCTTGCCCGCCGCCTTGACCACGAAGCCGCCGAACGCGTAGTCGCCGGGCGCGTTGTCGCCCCCGCCGTCCACCATCGTGAAGGCGGCCGCCTTGGGGGCCTCGATCTTGACGCCGTCGCCGTCCGCGATCTGGTCCAGGGGAGTGGGCAGGTTGACCGTGAGGTCGGTCGGCTTGGCCGAGCCCTGGGGCGGCCAGATGTAGACCAGGATGGGGGCCAGGCCTGCAACCGCGACGGCGCCCAGCAGGCCGGCCAGGTACCAGACGATGAAGTTGCGCCGGGTGATCGGACGGCCCGTGACCGGGTGGACGTCAGGCGCTTCGACTTGGGTGGCGATGGCCGAAATCTAGCACAGCGCCGATCCCGACTCAGGGCGGCCGGGCGACCCCTCCCGAGTGGGCGGGGATAGGATTCTGGAACTTGCCAGACGCGCCCGAACTAGAGGCGCCGGCCGCCACCTTCGAGACGGGGCGGGGGCCGCGCGCCGTCCGCAACACGGCACTCGTCCTGGCCGCCCGCATACTCTCCCGCGGCATCGCGCTGGTCACCGTGCTGGCCACCCTCAACCACCTGGGCCCATCCGGCTTCGGGCGCTTCCAGACACTGATCACCTACACCTCGGTGATCACGGTCCTGGTCGATCTCGGCTTCAACACCCTGTATGTCCGGGAGGCCGCCCGCCACCCCGGCGAGATCGCCCGCTACCTCAGCAACATGGTCACCACCCGGCTGGCGATGTCGCTGCTCGGGCTGGCCGTGCTGGCCCTGGCCCTGCGGGTGCCGGGCCTCCAGAGCCTCCTGCTGCCGGGCTTCGCGCTGATGATCCTGGCCTCCCTCTCGCAGCTGCTGCGGCAGACCTTCTACGCCCTCCAGCGGGTGGGGTACGACGCCCTGGAGACGGTGCTCGAGGCCTGCGTGCTGGTGCTGCTCACCGTGGTCGGGATCTTCAACCACCAGGGCGTGGCCTACTTCGTGTGGGCCTACGCGATCAGCTACGGGTTCGCCTGCCTGTTCATCCTCGCGGTCCTGGTGGCCCGCGGCTTCGCCAGCCTGCGCCCGCGCTTCGAGCCGCGGCTGGTGGGCAGCTGGCTGGTCGCGTCGCTGCCGCTGGCGCTGACCTTCGTGGTCACCACCCTCTACTTCAAGATCGACGTACCGATCCTGCAGCTGTTCCGTTCCTTCGATGAGGTCGGGTGGTATGCCTCGGCCTACAAGCCGTTCGAGGCCCTCCTCTTCGTCCCCATGGCCATGCTGAACGTGATCTTCCCGCTGCTCGCCATCTACCACCGGGAGGCGCCGGAGCGCCTGGAGGTGGCCGTCGACCGCTTCTACAAGCTCCTGCTGCTGATCGGATGGCCGCTGACGGTCGGGGTCTGGGTGCTGGCGAGCGGCCTCACCGGGCTGCTCCACCTCTACCCCCAGGCCGAGCCTGCCCTGGCGGTGCTGGGGCTGGGGATCGTCTTCATGTTCGTCAACAACGCCTGGGTCGGGAGCCTGAACGCGGTCGACCGCCAGGTCGCCTTCACCTGGGCCGCCCTGGCCAGCCTGGTCGTCAACGTCGGCCTCAACCTGGTGCTCATCCCCGCCCATGGCTACCTGGGGGCGGCCTGGGCGACCGTGCTCACCGAGGCGGTGCTGTTCGCGATCGGCTGGCTGCTGACCCGCCGCTACGTGCGTCCGGTGCCGCTGGTCCGGCTTTCCTGGCGGGTCGTGCTGGCGGGCCTGGTGATGGGCGCCGTGCTGCTGCCCTTCCGGGGCGCCGCCGGCCTGGCGGTCGCCGGCCTGGTGGCGCTGGGCGCCGCCGTCTTCGCGCTGGCCGCCTTCCTGCTCCGGGCCCTGGACACGGGCGAGGTCGACATGCTGCGGCGGGCGGTGGGGAGGTGACACCTCGCAACTCGCTGGTCTGGGTCCGCTTCGCCACCGATGCCCTGGTCGCCGCCGCCGGCGTGGGCCTCGCCTACTGGCTGCGCTACAAGGTCAACCCGGGCCACATCGCCGTCACCGGCGGCGAGGTCCCGCAGTCCACCCGCTACGTCGAGGCCACACCGGTGGTGGTGCTGGCCGTGCTCGGGGTCTTCTGGGCAATGGGCGCCTACCGGCACCGCCGCGGCGTCCAGTACGTGGACGAGTTCCTGGCCACCATGCGGGCCCTGGCGGTGGCGGCGGTGGTGCTGCTGGCCGGCATCGGCCTCTACCGACCGGCCCAGTTCGAGTACTCCCGCCTGGTGTTCGTCTACTGGGTCGTCCTCACCGCCGTCCTGCTCACCGCCTCTCGCTACGTGCTGCGGCGGCTGCAGGCGGCGCGCCGAGCGCGCGGGATCGGTGCCGACCGCGCCCTGGTGGTCGGCTGGGGCGCGGCCGCCGACCTGCTGGTGCAGCGGATGCGGATGTTCCCCGACTACGGCTACCGCCCGGTCGGGATCCTCGCGGACGGCGTCCCCGAAGGCAGCGAGCTGGCGGGGATCAAGGTGCTGGGCACCTCGAGCGAGCTGGCGCGGGTGGTGCGCAACCGCCGCGTCGACACCGTCTTCATGGCCCTCACCGACGTCAGCCAGGAGCGCCTGCTGCACCTCATGGACAGCTGCGACGGCCAGCAGGTGGAGTTCCGGATCGTGCCGTCGATGCTGGAGATCATGACCACCGGCGTGATGGCCGACCAGCTCGACGGCATCCCGCTCCTGCAGTTCCGGCGCGGCCTCGACATCGACAGCTGGAAGCGGCTGGTGAAGCGCGCCTCGGACGTGCTCATGGCCGGGGTCGGCCTGATCCTGCTCTCGCCGGTCCTGGGCCTGATCGCCCTGCTCGTCAAGCTCACCTCCGACGGTCCCGTCCTGCTCAGCCAGGAACGGGTCGGCTTCCAGGGGCGCCCCTTCCGGATGCACAAGTTCCGGAGCATGCGCGTGGACGCCGAGATCCAGAGCGGGCCCGTCTGGGCCAGCCGCCACGACCCCCGCCGGACCGGTGTCGGCCGCCTGCTGCGGCGGCTTTCGCTGGACGAGCTGCCGCAGCTCTGGAACATCCTGGTCGGCGAGATGTCGATGGTCGGCCCGCGCGCCGAGCGGCCCAACTTCGTGCGCGAGTTCGCCGGCCGCCTGAACCGCTACGGGGACCGCCACCAGGTGCGGCCCGGCCTGGCCGGGTGGGCCCAGGCCAACGACCTCCGCGGCCAGACGCCCGTGGAGGAGAGGTTGATCTATGACCTCTATTACATTGAGAACTGGAGCCTGGCATTCGACCTCAAGATCCTGCTGATCACGCTCTTCCGCGTCTGGAGCCACAAGAACGCCTATTGAACGTCCGCCTCAAGGCGCGCTCGGGCGCGCTCACGCTCTTCGCCGAGCTGCTGGCGGAGGGCACGGCGGTCACCCCCGACACCCGGCTCGCAGAAGCCGACTACGTCGCCCTCGACGTGGAGACCACCGGCAACACGCCCTTCCTGGTGATCGAGATCGGCGCCGAGCGCTTCAAACTCTCGGGGCCGCTCTCCTTCTTCGACACCCTGGTCGAGGCCCGGGCGCCGATCAACCGCTACGCGCAGGAGCGCCACCAGATCGACCGCGCGATGCTGGTCGGCGCGCCCGGATTCAGCACTGCGCGCTCCGCTTTCCTGCGCTTCGCTCGGGGCGCGGTCCTGGTCGAGCACAGCCACGACGCCTTTGACACCTACCTGGTCGGCCGGGGCTTGAAGCAGCCCCTCGAGCACCCCATCATCGACACCTCGGCGCTGGCCCGCCTGGTGCTCGAGCTGCCGGGCGGCCAGACGCCAGGCCTGGCCCGCGTGGTCGAGGAGCTGGGCCTGGACGTGAGCCCCGCGCACGCCGCCTTGGGCGACGCCCAGGCCACCGCCGCGGTCTTCCGGGAGCTGGTGGCCCGCGGCCGCAAAAGCTTCGGGTGGACGCGGTTGGGCGAGATCCTGGAGATGCTGCCGCGGCCGGACATCGACCGCTCCCGGATCGAGCGGGGGGCCGTCCCCGCTAGTCGAAGAGGCTCATCTGGAGGTCGGGTTGGGGGTGGACCAGGCCCGACAGGCCAACCCCAATCAGGCGCACCGGCCGCGACTCCAGGTGCGACTTCTCCAGCGCGGAGCGGGCGGCGCGGAAGATCGTCTCGACGTCGTCGGTCGGGCTCGTCCGGCTCACCTGGCGGCTCACCAGGCGGAAGTCCGGCAGCTTGAGCTTCACGTAGATCGTGCGCGCCCGCACGCCCTCGGCCTGCAGGCGCTCTGTCACCCGGTCGGTGAGGTCGCGCAACGCCGTCTCCAGCGTCTCGCGGTCGGAGACGTCGGTCTCGAAGGTGGTCTCGGCGCTGATCGTCTTGGCGGGCCGCGTGCCGTCGACGGGCTCGCGGTCGCGGCCCTGTGCCAGGCGCTGGAGCACCGCGCCGCTGGTGCCGAAGACCTGGAGCAGGCGCTGGGTGTCGTAGCCGGCAAGGTCGCCGACCGTGCGCACCCCCATCAGGCGCAGGCGCTCCTCGGTCTTGGGGCCCAGGCCGGGGATGACGCCGATCGGCAGCGGGGCCAGGAAGTCGGCCTCGGTGCCGGGCGCGACGATCACCAGGCCGTCGGGCTTGCGGCTGCCGCTGGCGATCTTGGCCACCAGCTTGCTGGGGGCGGCGCCCACGCTGCAGGTCAGCCCGACCTCGGTGTGCACGGTGTACTTGATGCGGCGCGCGACCTCCTCCGGGCTGGAGGTGCCGTGGCGGGTGCGGGCGGTTACGTCCAGGTAGGCCTCGTCGAGCGCCACCCCCTCGATCCTCTCGGGCGCGGCCCAGCGCCGGAAGACGGCGTGGACCTGGCGGCTGGCCTCCCGGTAGCGGGGATGGTCAGGCGGGACCACCGTCAGCTGGGGGCACAGCTGCATGGCCTCGTGGAGGGGCATCGCAGAGCGCACGCCGAAGGTGCGCGCCTCGTAAGAGGCGCCCATCACCACCGCCCGCCGGGAGCTGCCGGCGACCGCGACCGGGATCCCGCGCAGGCGCTCGTCGTCGCGCTGGTGAACGGACGTGTAGAAGGCGTCGAGGTCGACGTGGAGAATCGTCCGCGCCCAGGGCTCGGGCCGTGGCATCGGGCGCAGTTTGCCACAGGATGTTGACCTTCACCGCCCGGCGGACCACCAGATCATCGATTGCTGACTCCAATGGCGAGCCGTTTGGTGGCCGTTGGGCTCGCCGGCCGCCAGTACAATCCAGCGGTTTGAAAGGCGTAGTTTTGGCCGGCGGAACCGGCACCCGGCTGCATCCGCTGACCCGGATCACCAACAAGCACCTGCTGCCGATCTACGACCGCCCGATGATCAGCTACGCCATCGAGGCCCTGGTCCAGGCCGGCGTGAGCGAGATGATGTTGGTGACCGGCGGCATCCACGCCGGCGAGTTCTTCCGGTTGCTCGGCAACGGCCACGAGCACGGCGTCGACCGGCTGCTGTACGCGTACCAGGAGAGCCCGGGCGGGATCGCGGAGGCGCTCGGCCTGGCGCAGCGCTTCGCCGCCGGGGACAAGCTGGTGGTGATGCTGGCCGACAACGTCTTCGAGCGCACTCTGCGGCCGGCGGCCGCCGCCTTCGCCGCGCAGGGCTCCGGTGCCCGGATCCTGCTCTCGCGGGTCGAAGACGCCGCCCATCTCCAGCACCTCGGGGTGGCCGAGCTGGATGCCGGCAGCCGCCTGCTGCGGATCGTCGAGAAGCCCGAGGATCCCCCCAGCAGCCTGGCCGTGACAGGCGTCTACTTCTACGATTCGGCCGTCTGGGAGGTGCTGCCGGAGCTGAAGCCCTCAGGCCGCGGCGAGCTGGAGATCACGGACGTGAACAACCACTACGTCGCCGCGGGCACCATGGAGTACGACGTGATCGAGGGCTTCTGGGGCGATGCCGGGGAATCCATCGACGCCTACTACGCGGTCAACGACTTCGTGCGCGCGCATGGCGCCAACAAGGACTGAGCCGGGCGTGATCGAGGGCGTCGTGATCAAGGAGCTGGAGACGCACGCGGACGAGCGCGGCTTCTTCCGCGAGCTGCTCCGCGAGGACGACGCGCTCTTCGACCGCTTCGGGCAGTGGAGCCATTCGCTGATGTACCCGGGCACCGCCAAGGCCTGGCACATCCACAAGGCGCAGACCGACTGGTGGTACTGCATCGGCGCCTTGAAGGTGGCGCTGCACGACCTGCGCGACCCGTCGCCGACGCGCGGCCAGACCCAGCAGTTCCTGATGGGCGACCGCTTCGGCCCGACCTGCGTCAAGATCCCGCCCGGGGTCGCGCATGGCTGCCGCGCGCTGGAGCTGACGCATCTCCTCTACATCACCTCGAACGTCTACAACCCCGAGGACGAAGGCCGGCTGGCGCACGACGACCCCGGCATCGGCTACGACTGGACCGCCTTCCCGGAGATCAAGTGAGCCGCCGCTTCCGGCGCCTGCTGGTCCCCGGGGGGGCGGGTTTCATCGGCTCCAACTTCGTGCGCCTGCTGCGCGGCCGGCGCCCCGACACCGAGGTCTGGGTGCTGGACAAGCTGACTTATGCCGGCAACCTCGCCAACCTCGTCGAGTTCGAGGGCGGCGCCGGGTATCGCTTCGTCCGCGGCGACATCTGCGACCGGGAGCTGGTCGACGATCTCGCCAGCCAGGTCGACGCCATCGTCAACTTCGCGGCCGAGACGCACGTCGACCGCTCGCTGATGGATCCCTTCGCCTTCGTCAACACGGACGTGCTGGGCACGGCCGTGCTTTGCGAGGCGGCGCGCAAGCACGGCCACCAGGTCTTCCTGCTGGTGAGCACCGACGAGGTCTACGGCGAGGTGCCCGAAGGGCGCTCCCTGGAGGGCGACCCGCTGTGGCCGCGCAGCCCCTACTCGGCCAGCAAGGCCGGCGGCGAGATGCTGGCGCGCGCCTTCGCCATCAGCCACGGCCTGCCTCTGCTGGTCACGCGCGGCTCCAACAACTACGGCCCCTACCAGTACCCCGAGAAGATCATCCCGGTGCACGTCACCAACGCGCTCGACGACCAGCCGCTACCCCTCTACAACGACGGCAGCGCCGTGCGCGACTACATCTACGTGGACGACCACTGCCGCGCCCTCGACCTGGTGCTGCACGAGGCTCCGGCCGGCGAGGTCTACAACGTGGGGACGGGCGTGGAGACCAGCGGCGCCGAGGTGGCCCGCACCATCCTCGAGATCCTGGGCAAGCCCCCCTCCCTGGTGCAGTACGTGCGCGACCGGCCCGGTCACGACTACCGCTACGCGCTCGACATCGGCAAGCTGCGGGAGCTGGGCTGGGCGCCGGAGGTGTCGTTGCGCGAGGGACTGGAGCGGACTGTCGCCTGGTACCGGGAGCGGCAAGACTGGTGGCGGCCGCTCAAGTCGGGCGAGTACTGGGACTACTACCGGCGCAACTACCGGCCGCTGGGCGTGGCCGAGGCCTGAACCCCGGCCGTCAGCTCAGGCCGCCCGCGCCAGGTGGTGGTCGTACCAGCGCTGGAAGCAGAACAGCGTCCACAGCTCCTTGCGGCGGTCGGCGCGTCCGTCGAGGTGCTCGGCCAGCAGGCGCTCGACCTCGGCCGCCCGGAAGAAGCCGTGGCGGCCCAGCCGCTCGGGCGCCAGCGTGTCCAGCAGCAGCTCCCGCAGCGGGCCCCGAAACCACCTGGCGACCGGGATCCCGAAACCCTTCTTGGGCCGGTCCAGGATGGCGTCGGGAAGGATCCCGCGCAGCGCCCTGCGGAGCAGGAACTTGGAGCGTGCGCCGCGCAGCTTGAGCGACAGCGGCAGCCGGGTCACGTGCTCGACGAAGTCGGCGTTGAGCAGCGGGACGCGGGCTTCCAGGGAGGCCATCATGCTGGCCCGGTCCAGCTTCACCAGGATGTCGTTCTCCAGGTACAGCTTCATGTCCAGGTAGAGGACCTGGCTGAGGGGATCGCGCAGGGGCAGCTCCGCCAGGTGCCGCGCCACGGCATCGAGCTCGCCGGCGGGCGCTGCCAGCGCGGGCTGCAGGAGCGCGTCCACGCCTTCGGGCGTGAACGCCCCCATCCAGCGCCGGTGGCGGTCGCCGAGCGGCCGCCCGGCGCCGGCGACGAAGCGGCGGGCCCTGAAGTCGAAGCTGAGGTTGTCGAGGGAGACCGGCAGCCGGTTCACGAGCGCCGGCAGCAGGCGCTGGCGCAGCGGCCCCGGCAGCAGGCGGTAGTAGCCGGCCAACCGGTGGGCGAGCACGGTCGGGT
Source organism: Candidatus Dormiibacterota bacterium (assembly GCA_036565325.1). GTDB lineage: Bacteria > Chloroflexota > Dormibacteria > Dormibacterales > Dormibacteraceae > CF-28. The sequence goes on from DATCNF010000187.1 coordinate 10,441, forward strand.
AGCCCGCGAACAGCTCGTCGCCCCCATCGCCGCCGAGCGCCACCTTGACGTGCTGGCGCGTGAAGCGGCTGAGCAGGTAGGTGGGCACGATGGAGGCGTCCGCCAGGGGCTCGTCCAGCTTCTCTGTGATCTCCGGCACCAGGTCCAGCAGCATCTGCGGCTCCAGGATCAGCTCGCGGTGGTTGGTGCCCAGGTGGGTGGCCACCCGGCGG
>DATCNF010000188.1:0-9580 GCA_036565325.1 Candidatus Dormiibacterota bacterium
GATCAGCTGCCCTCCCCGCCCGGCTCCGCGGGGAGGGCGGCCTTCAGGTCGGCGGTGATCTGCTCTTCGGGCTCCAGCGCGTAGATCGGGATCTCGTGGAAGGCGCCCTTCAGGATCATCGGCTTGCGCGGCACCACCTGCGCCGCCCCGCCCAGCGCCCGGAAGGTGTTCTGCGACATCAGCACGTCCGCCGGGCGCTGCTTGGACAGGTAGGCGGCGTTGTTGACCGGGACCCCGATCAGGGTGTACTCGAGGCGCCGCTCCGAGCCCACGTTGCCGGCCACCACGTAACCCGTGTCGAGCCCGATCCCGACCTCGAAGGGCGAGTCGCCGACCCGCAGGCGCTCCTGGTTGATCTTCCAGATCTCTTTGAGCATGTCGCGCGCGGCGGCCACCGCCCGCTCGGCGGAGTCGTCCATGGCTACCGGGGCCCCGAAGGCCACCAGGAGCCCGTCGCCCTGGAACTTGTCGACGTTGCCACCGTGCTCGAGCACGATGTCGACCATCTTGCTGAAGTAGTGGTTGAGGAAGTCGACCAGCTCCTCTGCCTCCAACTCCTGGGAGAGCGTCGAGAAGCCGGCGATGTCGGAGGCCAGCATGGTCACCCGCAGCCGCTCGCCGGGCAGGAACACCCGGTCCCGGTTGGGGTCGGCCAGCACCCAGTCGGTGACCGACTTGTTGACGTAGCGCTCGAACACCTTGCGCAGGTGCTCGGCGTGCTGGTACGTGATGGCGTTGTCGATCGAGATCGCGGCCAGGTCGGCGATCGCCTGCAGGAACTCCTTGTCGGACTCCTCGAAGATGCCGGCCCGGAAGGGGTTGTCGACGTAGACCGCGCCGATCGTCTTGCCGCGCACGTTGAGGGGCACGGCGATGATCGAGCGCAGGTTCTGGAGGATCACCGACTGCTGGCCCTTGAAGCGCTCGTCCAGGGAGGCGTCGGTGGAGAGCACGGGCTTGCCGTCGCGGACCACCTCCTCGATCACACTGCGCGAGCCCAGGAACTCCTTCGACTTCTCCTCGTCCGCCTCGCCACGGGCGGAGCGGACCTCCATGGCTCCCTCCCGGTTGACCAGCACCACGAAGCCCCGGGAGGCGTGCATGAGCTCGATCACGCGGTCCATGACCCGGCCCAGGACCTCGTCCAGGTCGAGGGATGAGGTGAGCTCGGCGGCGACCTGGTAGAGGAGGCGGTCGCGGCTGAGCCCGGGGTCCGAAGCCATCCCCGCGAGTGTAAGGATTGGCCGCGGCCACCTCTATAGACTTCGGGGCCGTGCCCACTCCTGAGGTTTCGCATGCTCGCCTGGACGAGCTCCTGGAGCGGCTCAACCCCCAGCAGAGGGAGGCGGCGGAGCATTCGGAAGGGCCCCTCCTGATCTTCGCGGGGGCCGGCAGCGGCAAGACCCGCGTGCTCACCACCCGGATCGCCCTCCTGATCGCCCGCCGCAAGGTCTGGCCGGACCGCCTGCTGGCGGTCACCTTCACCAACAAGGCGGCGCGCGAGATGCGCAGCCGGGTCTCCAGCCTGGTCGGCGAGGGGCAAGACCGGGAAACGACCGACCGCATGTGGGTGGGCACCTTCCACCACACCGCGGTCCGCATGCTCCGGCGCGACGCCGAGCGCCTGAACCTCCCGCGCTCCTTCGTGATCTTCGATGAGGACGACACCCGGGCCTCGATCCGGCGCGTGCTCGACGAGCTCGGGCTGGACGCCAAGCGCTACCCGCCGAGCATGATCTCGGCCCAGATCTCGAACGCCAAGAACGAGCTGATGGGGCCGGAGCAGTACCCCAGCCGCAACTACTTCGACGAGGTCGTGCGCCGCGTCTACGTCCGCTACGACGAGCTCCTGCGCCGCTCCGGCGGCCTCGATTTCGACGACCTGATCGGCCAGGTCGTGCGCCTGCTGCAGACGGACGAGGAGGCGCGCGCCAGGTGGCAGGACCGCTTCCGCTACGTGCTGGTCGACGAGTACCAGGACACCAACCGCGCCCAGTACGTGCTCGTGAAGCTGATCGCCGAGGCCCATCGCAACCTGGCGGTGGTGGGCGACGACGACCAGTCGATCTATTCGTTCCGGGGGGCCGACATCCGCAACATCCTCGACTTCAAGAAGGACTACCCGGAGGCCACGGTCGTCCACCTGGAGCAGAACTACCGCTCCTCGCAGCACATCCTGGACGCCGCCTACCACGTCATCCGCCACAACCCGGAGCGGGCGCCCAAGAAGCTGTGGACCGACCGTGTGGGCGGCGAGAAGGTGACCGCGGTCCAGGCCTACAACGAGGTCGAGGAGGCCGAGTTCGTGGCCGACGAGATCGAGCGCCTGCGCCGCCGCGAGGACCGCCGCTACTCGGATTTCGCGGTGCTCTACCGGATCAACGCCCAGTCCCGTGCGTTCGAGGACGTGTTCGGGCGCCGCCGCATCCCCTACCGCCTGGTGGGCGGCGTGCGCTTCTGGGAGCGGCGCGAGGTGAAGGACCTCCTGGCCTACCTGCGCTTCCTTTTCAACCCCGCGGACACGGTCAGCTTCGCGCGCATCGTCAACGTCCCCCGGCGCAAGGTCGGGCCCGTCACGGTCGACAAGGTGATCGCGCACGCGCGCGCGAAGGAGACGACGCCGCTGGCAGTGCTGGCGGCGCCCGAGGAGATCACCGGGGTCGGCAAGGCGGCCATCGCGCCGCTGCTGCGCTTTCGCGACCAGTTGGAATCCCTGCGGGCCACCCTGGGCGTGCTCAAGCCCGGCGAGCTGGTCGAGCACGTGGTCGAGGTGATGGGGCTGGAGCCCTACTACGACGACGGCACGCCGCAGGGCGAGGCCCGGACCGAGAACCTGCGCGAGGTGCGCGGCCTGGCCGAGGAGTTCGACACCAACGCGGATCCGCTGGCCGGGCTGGAGGCCTTCCTGACCGAAGTGGCGCTGGTGTCGGACGTCGACTCCTACAGCGAGGACGACGACGGCGTGACCCTGATCACGCTGCACATGGTCAAGGGCCTCGAGTTCCCGGTTGTCTTCATCGCCGGGCTGGAGGAGGGACTGCTTCCGCACCAGCGCGCGCTCGACGATCCCTCTGGCAAGGAGATGGAGGAGGAGCGCCGCCTGGCCTACGTCGGCATCACGCGGGCCCGCGATCGCCTCTACCTGAGCTGCGCCTTCCGCCGCCACCTCTTCGGCCAGTCGCGGGCGTCTTTCGCCAGCCGCTTCCTGGGCGACATCCCGCAGGCGCTGCTGGCCCAGCCCGCCAAGGGCGCGGCGCCCGCGCCGCCGCCGCGGCCGGGCTCGGGGGGCCCGACCTACCGGGAGCGCATCCTGGAGCGCCAGGTCGCGGATGCGCCGGCGCGGCCGGTGGTGCAGCGCTTCAAGGAGGGCGACCTGGTTTCCCACCCCAGCTTCGGCCCGGGGACGATCATGAAGAGCACGCTCACGCGCAGCGACGAAGAGCTGGTGGTCAAGTTCGACAGGACCGGGGTCAAGATCCTGAGCGGAACCCTGGCGCCCCTCGAGCGCAGGTGAAGGCGAAGGTCAAGCGTGCGGAGGAGCTGCGCGCTCTCGTCCGCCGCCACGAGTACGCGTACCACGTCCTCGACCAGCCCGAGATCACCGACGCCCAGTACGACGCCCTCTTCCTGGAGCTGCGCAAGCTGGAGGAGGCGCACCCGGAGCTGGTCACGCCCGACTCGCCGACCCAGCGCGTGGGCGGCGAGGTGGGGGAGCAGTTCTCCAAGGTCAAGCACCGCTCGCCCATGCTCAGCCTCCAGAACGCCTTCGAGGTCGAGGAGATCCGGGCCTGGGACAAGCGCGTGCGCGCGGTCGCCGGCGACCAGGTCACCTACGTCTGCGAGCTCAAGATCGACGGCCTGGCGATCAGCCTGGCTTACGAGAACGGACGCTTCAAGCGGGCGGCCACCCGGGGCGACGGGAGCGTCGGCGAGGACGTCACCGCCAACGTCCGAACCCTCAAGAGCGTGCCGCTGTCGATCAAGCCCATGAAGGGGCTGCCCGCCGAGTTCGAGGTGCGCGGCGAGGTCTACTTCCCGATCAAGTCCTTCGAGCGCCTCAACCGAGAGATGGAAGCGGCCGGCCGGCAGCCCTTCATGAACCCGCGCAACGCCGGAGCCGGGTCGGTGCGCCAGCTCGACCCCAAGGTCACCGCCTCGCGCAACCTGCAGACCTTCATGTACACGCTCGACCCCGCGGGCTCGGCGCGCTCGCAGTGGGACGTGCTCGAAGGCCTGCAGGCCATGGGCTTTCGGGTCAACCCCAACCGAGCCCGTTTCGACTCCATCGAGGGCGTGATCGAGTACCACGACCATTGGTTCGAGCAGCGGGAGAAGCTGGACCACGAGATCGACGGGGTGGTGGTCAAGGTCGACCGCCACGACCTCCAGCTCGAGCTCGGCTTCGTGTCGCGCTCGCCGCGCTGGGCGATCGCCTACAAGTACGCGGCCCAGCAGGCGGAGACGGTGGTGGAGGACATCGTCTGCTACGTCGGCCGCACTGGCGTCCTGACGCCGGTCGCGCACCTGCGGCCGGTGATCGTGGGCGGGGTGACGGTCCGCAATGCGAGCCTCCACAACGAGGACCTGGTCAACCAGAAAGGCGTCTACGTGGGCGCCACGGTGACCGTCCAGAGAGCGGGCGACGTGATCCCGGAGGTGGTTTCCGTCAAAAAGCCCAAGCCGGGCTGGAAGATGCCCGCCCAGTGCCCCGTCTGCGGCGGCGAGGTGGTGCGCGAGGAACCCTACGTGGCCCACCGCTGCATCAACCCCTTCTGTCCGGCCCAGCGCCTCGAGAACCTGCTCCACTACGCCAGCCGGGGCGGGCTGGACATCGACGGCCTCGGCTATTCGACGCTCAACCAGCTCATCGCCAACGGGCTGGTCGGGGACCCGTCCGACTTCTACCGGCTGACGGTCGAGCAGGTCGAAGGCCTGGAGCGCTTCGCCCGCAAGTCGGCTGAGAACCTGATCGCCGGCATCGAGCGCTCCAAGACGCCGCCCCTGCCACGGCTGCTGAACGCGCTCGGTATCCCCCAGGTCGGCGAGGCCACCGCCGAGCTCCTGGCCGCCGAGTTCGGCTCCCTGGAACGGCTCCAGTCGGCCAGCGAGGAGGAGCTGGACGCGGTTGAGGGGGTGGGGCCCAACATGGCCCACGAGATCCGCGCCTACTTCGAGGACCGCGGCTCCCAGCTGGTGGCGAAGCTGCTGGAGGTCGGCGTGCGCCCGCAGCAGGTCGAGAGGCCGGCCGCCGACGGTCCGCTGGCAGGCAAGACCGTGGTCTTCACCGGCGGCCTGGAGCGGATGTCGCGACCGGAGGCCGAGGGCATGGTCCGGCGCCTGGGCGGCAAGGCGGCGGGCAGCGTCAGCGCCCGCACTGACTACGTGGTGGCGGGACCGGGCGCCGGCTCCAAGCTGGAGAAGGCCCAGAAGCTGAAGGTGGCGATCCTCACCGAAGATGAGTTCCTCGAGCTCGCCGGCGCCTGAGACCGTCGCCTGCCCGGCCTGCGGGCTGGCGTTGCCCGTGTACGCGCGCTTCTGCGCCCGCTGCGGCACCCCGCAGCCACACCCGGTTGGCCGCCCGCCCGGGCGCGGGGCACACCGCTACCCCACCTGGCTGACCGCGCTGCTGGCCGCCGGCTCCGGGCTGGCCTTCCTGGTGGCCGCGCTCTACATCGGCATCGCGGCCGTGCCCGGCCTGCCCGCGGGCGCCCCGCCCGGTCTCGACGAGACCCAGCTGCGGCTCACCTCGCTGGCGATCGGCCTACTGGCGGTCGCCTTCTTCGCGCTCCAGCTGGTGGCCGTGGTGGGCCTGGCCCGGGGCCGGTCCTGGGCCCAGATGCCGGCCACGCTGGCCTGCGTGGTCTGGGCCCTGACCTGCGTCGGCCTGCCGCTGGCGCTGCTTGGCCTCAACGCGCTCTGGCGCGGCCCGCCCCCGACCTGAGGGGTCCGGCCGAGAGGTAATGCCGTGTCTTTCGCGCCCAGACGTCCGATGCGTACGCCGGCTTCCCGGGGTCCCCGCGAAATCGCAGATTTCGTGGGGTGGTCTGTGGTGCTCGGTCACGCAGCTACAGCTGCGCTCCCTCCGCCCCTCGGCGCCGGCTGACGCCTCGGAGCGTCGGGATCGCGAAATCCAGCGGCCCACCTCTCAGCCGGACCCCTAGACTGCCCACGAGGTGAGCGGGAGCCTGCAGCCCGGGACGGTGATCGGGCCCTACCGGATTACGGAGCGCATCGGGCGCGGCGGCATGGCGACCGTGTACAAGGCCCACCACGACGCGCTCTCGCGGTATGTCGCCATCAAGGTGCTGCCCGAGTTCCTGGCCGAACAGGAGGGCTTCAAGGAGCGCTTCCAGCAGGAGGCGGTGGCGATCGCGCACCTGCGCCATCCCAGCATCCTGGCCGTCTACGACTACGGCGAGGAGGACGGCAACAACTACATCGTCGAGGAGTTCGTGGAGGGGGGGACCCTCTCCGACCGGATGGGCAAGCCGCACACCCTGGAGGAGACGGTGAGCATCCTCTCGCCGGTCGCCTCCGCGCTCGATTACGCGCACGCCCGCGGCGTCCTCCACCGCGACGTCAAGCCCTCCAACATCATGCTCACCGGCGACGCCACGCCGATCCTGGGCGACTTCGGGCTGGCCAAGATGATGGGCGGCACCGACGCCCACCTGACGATGAGCGGCATGATCGTGGGCACCCCGGAATACATGGCGCCCGAGCAGTGTGCCGGCCAGGATATCGACGCCACCGCGGACGTGTACTCGCTGGCGGTGGTGGCATACCAGATGCTCACCGGCCAGGTCCCCTTCACGGCGGCGACCCCGGCGGCGGTGATCGTGGCCCAGATGAAGGCCGAGCTGCCGCCGCCGCGCTCGGTGAACCCCAATCTCAGCGAGTCCGCGGAGTCCGCGCTGCTCAAAGGCCTGGCCAAGCAGCCCGCGGATCGCTGGCCGACCGCGGGCGAGCTGATCGGCGCCATCGCCTCTGCCGATTCCTCGCCCAGCGTGGTGGCGCCCAAGGTCGAGCCCGTCGTCCCGGTTCCGGCTCCGGTGCCGGCCAGCCTGCCGCCGACCCCGCCGCCCTCGTATCCCTCCTATCCGACCGCCTACCCGTCGGCGCCCGCGGTGCCCCCGTCGAGCTGGGCGCCCGGGCCGCCCTCGACCTGGGGGCAGGAGCCGGCGTCGAGCGTGGTAGTCGAGTCACCGGCCGCCTCCGGCGTGCCGTTCTGGGTGCTGGCGCTGCTCGGGATCGGAGCCGGCGTGTGCTTCGTGATCGGGGTGCTCTTCCTGATCCCGCTCTTCGGCAACGACCAGGGCGCCAAGCAGGGGGCGCTCTTCTTCACCATCCCGGCCATCCTGCTCGCCGTTCTGCAGGGCATCGCCCTGCTCGGTCTGTACCTACGCCAGTCCTGGGGCCGTGGCCTCGGCTTCGTGGCCGGAGGCGCCCTGTGCCTGACCATCGTGGGCGCGCTCCTGGGCGGGCCGCTGATCTATGGGCTGATCAACACCCGCACCTCCGACTGAGGCTTCGGATCAGGTCGCCGGGACGCCCTCCACGAACCCGAGCTGGCCCTCAGAGTTGTCGGTCCGGCCCGACTTGATGGCGCCGTACTCCTCTGACTCGTACCAGCGCTTGGCCTGCTCCATCGAGGGGAACTCGACGACGACGAATCGGTTCAAGGGCCAATCGCCCTCGACGATCTCGACGCTGCCGCCGCGAACCAGGTAGCGGCCGCCGTACTGCTCGATGACCGCCGGCACCTGGCGGCGGTAGCCGTCGAACCCCTCGGGATTGGTGATCGTCAGGTTGGCGATGACGTATGCGGGCATGTGCAGACCTCCTCTTACTCGGCGAGAGCCGCTTCGATCGAGCCCTGGTGCATCTTGAGGTGCCCGATCAGGACGCGCTCCAGCCGGAAGGCCACCGACATGGGACCGGCCGGGGTGTCGCGCGATACGTCCAGCTGGTCCTCGGGGATCGCGCGCACGGCCTCCGCGATCCGCGGCTTCGACTCGCGCAGGACCCGCAGGACCTCGTCCCTGGTGACCGAGCCGTGCTCGGAAGCGTGCTCGGCGTTGAGCTTGGTGAAGTCGCCGGCCGGGGGCAGCGACTCGCCCCGGGCCATGCGCTGGACACGGTCGATGATGAAGTCGCCGCTGACGGCCACGTGGTGGGCGATCACGCCCACGGACCGGCCCTCGTCCTCCTCGTTGATGCGCTGCGGGTAGTTCTTTCCCACGCGGTTCCACTGCTCGTCGTGGAGCGATTCGACGAGGCGGATGAACCCATCCTGGGCGGCCTCGAACTGGTCGGCAAAGTCGGCACTGCGTCCTGCGGTTGCTTCAGGCATACCGATATTCTCCGGACATGACGCTCTCCCGCGAGCAGGTGCGCCACGTCGCCATGCTGGCCCGGCTCGGGCTGGAGGAGGGCGAGGAGGATTTCTACGCCCAGCAGCTGAGCGGGATCCTCGGCCACATCGATCGCCTGGCCCAGCTCGACACCGAGGACATCCCGCCCACCGCGCAGGTGGTCGAGGTGACCAATCCGCTGAGGGACGACGTGCCCGAGCCCGGGTTGACCCAGGCCCAGGCACTGGCCAACGCGCCCGCCCAGGCCGACGGCTACTTCCTGGTCAAGGCGATTCAGGAGGAGGGGGGAGGGCCCCCCTCCACGCCGGCCGGGCAAAGCCCTTCCCCCGGCTCCACCCCCCCGGCGATACAGGAGGCGGAGCCATAGAGGGCACCGCCACCGAGCTCCACGAGCGGATGCGGCGGCGGGAGACGACCCCGACCGAGGTGCTGGAGCGGCACCTGGCGGACATCGAAGCCCGCGACGGCGAGGTCCGCGCCTTCCTGCGCCTGGTGCCCGAGCTGGCGCGCGCCCAGGCCGCCGCGGCCGACGCTCGCTACGCGGCCGGCGGGCCGCTGGGCCCCCTCGACGGCATCCCGGTCGCGATCAAGGACGTGCTCTGCGTGGAAGGGGTGGAGACCACCGCCGGCTCCCGGATCCTGGAGGGCTTCCGCCCGCCCTACGACGGGACCGCGATCGCGCGCCTGCGCGCGGCCGGATCCGTCTTCCTGGGCATGACGAACTGCGATGAGTTCGCCATGGGCAGCTCGACCGAGAACTCGGGCTACCACCCCACGCACAATCCCTGGCGGCTGGACCGGGTGCCGGGCGGCTCCTCCGGCGGCAGCGCGGCAGCGGTGGCGGCCGGGATGGCGGTGATCGGCCTGGGCACCGACACCGGCGGCTCGATCCGCCAGCCGGCCGCGCTCTGCGGCGTGGTCGGGGTGAAGCCGACCTACGGCCGGGTCAGCCGCTACGGGCTGATCGCCTTCGCCTCCAGCCTGGACCAGATCGGTCCCTTCACGCGCTCGGTCACCGACGCCGCCCAGGTGCTGCAGGCGATCGCCGGGCGCGATCCCCGCGACGCCACCAGCGTGCGCACCTTCTGCGCCTTCAGGTAGTAGGCGTCGTAGTAGCCGCTCGACAGCGCATAGGTGCCGAGCATGATCCGGCGCCGCACCTCGCCTCCGAAGCCCTGGCGCCGGGTCCGCAGGTACGTCTCCAG
>DATCNF010000189.1:0-2488 GCA_036565325.1 Candidatus Dormiibacterota bacterium
GCCTGAGGCTTCGGCGCCGGCCATGAGCGCCGTCTCGCCCGCCGAAGCACCCTGGCCGGGCTCACAGGAGGAAACCTCGGTGATGCCGGCCTGGCAGCCCGAGGCGACCCAGGCGATGACGCCGATCCAGGCGCCGGGAGCCGAGCCTCCGGTCGGCGTCGACGACACCCTGATCATGGGCGGCGCCGCCGGCACGGGAGCCGGGCCTGCCGAGGCGCCGCCCGCCGGGGGCGCCGAGCTCAAGATCCAGGGCGGTCCCGACACCGGCCATACCTTCCGGGTTGGCGAGCACGCTCTTCGGATCGGGCGCTCCCCCGACAACGACCTCATCCTTCGCGATCCCGCGACCTCCGGCCACCACGCGCGCCTCGAACGCCGGGGCGAGCAGTGGTTCATCGTCGACCTCGGCTCCACCAACGGCACGCTGGTCAATGGCGAGCCGGTCCAGGAGAAGGAGCTGAAGAACCAGGACGAGATCAAGATCGGCCAGAACGTCGTCTCCTTCAACACACTCTGAGGAAGCCGGCGGGGCCGTGAAGATCCGGCTCGCGTACGGCACCGACCCCGGGCTGCAGCGGGAGGAGAACGAGGACTCCGTGCTGGTCTGGAAGGACAAGGCCGGGGTCGACGCGCTGCTGGTCGTCTGCGACGGGATGGGCGGCCACGCCGCCGGTCACCTGGCCAGCACGATCGCGGTCGAGACCTTCTCCAGCACGCTGGCCCGGGACGGCGGCGCGGGCGCCGATCCCAACCGCCTGCGCGAGGCCAGCGCCCGCACCAACACCGCCGTGCACATGGCCTCCCTGGAGAACTCGGATTGGGCGGGCATGGGCAGCACCCTCACCGTGGTCGCCATCGAGGGCGGCAAGATGGCGCTGGTGAACGTCGGCGACAGCCCGGCGTACCTCTTTCGAGACGGGGACTACAGGCTCATCTCGCAGGACCACTCCTGGCCGGCCGAGCAGGTGCGGCTGGGCGTGATCAAGCCGGAGGACGCCAAGGACCATCCGATGAAGCACCGCCTGACCCGTGCCATCGGGGTCTGGGACCAGATCGCCTCCTTCACCGACCTGATCGACCTCCAGCCAGGCGACACGGTCGTGCTCTGCAGCGACGGCGTGGAGACGGCGGGCGTGATGGTCGAGGAGATGTGGACCCTGCTCAGCACGGGCACCCTCGAAGAGGGGATCCGGCGCGTCATCGAGCGCTGCCGCGAGCTGGGTGCGCCGGACAACATCACGGTCGCGGTGGCGCGCGTCGAAGGCGCCGAGCGCGGCGACCGGATGCGCCTCGACCGCATCGGCAAGACCCAGGTGCTGTCGATCAAGACGGTCACCATGCCCAAGCTCAAGGCGCCCGAGGAGAGCTAGGACCGAGGGGCCAGCACCGCCTGCGTCTGGGTGGTCTGGGTGACGCGCTTGCCGTCCGCGTCGCGGATGTCGGTCTGGACCACGATCGTAGAGCGGCCCACGTGCAGCGGGCGCGCCACCGCTTCCACGGCGCCCTCGCGCACGGCCCGGAAGAAGTTGGTCTTCGACTCGATGGTCGAGGTGAGATGGCCCTCCGGCAGGTTCAGCACCGCGCAGAGCGCGCCCACGCTGTCGGCGAACGCCATCAGCGCGCCCCCGTGCAGAATGCCGGCGGCCGTGCAGAGGTCCTCGCGCCAGGCCAGGCGCGCGCGCACCTCGCCCGGCGTCGCCTCGACCACTTCGACTCCCAGCAGGTCCGCGAAGGGCATCCGGAGCTCACTCACGGCGCGTAGGCGCGGACCAGCAGCTCGGCCAGGTGCCAGACCTGCATGTCCGCACCGCGCTTGCGAAGCCCCGCTTCAAGCTGCAGCTGGCAGCCGGGGTTGCCGGTCACCACCACCTCGGCCTCCGTCTCCAGCAGGTCCTCAAGCTTCTCGTCCAGGATGCGTGAGGCCATGGCCGGCTCCAGCGCGTTGTAGATGCCGGCGGATCCGCAGCAGATGTCGGGATGGCGCATCTCGACGAATTCCACGCCCGGCACCGCTTTGATCAGGTCCCGCGGCTGCTTCTTGATGCCCTGCGCATGCGCCAGGTGGCAGGCGTCCTGGTAGGTGACCCTGATCTCGACCGCGCGCGCCGGCTCCGGCAACCCGATCTCGAGCAGGAACTCGGATATGTCGCGCACCCGTCCGCCCAGGTTGGGATAGAAGTCCTTGAGGTGGGACCCGCAGCCCGCCGAGTTGACGACCAGGTGGTCGAAGTCCTCCATGCCGAAGGCACGGGCGTTGACGTCGCGCAGGCGGCGCGACTCCTCGAGGTCGCCGTTGTGCGCGAAGAGCGCGCCGCAGCAGGTCTGGGATTGCGGAAACCACACCTCGCAGCCCGCGAGCTGGAGGAGGCGCACGGAAGCCTCCATGGAGGCGCCGAACATGACCGGCATGACGCAGCCGTTGAGAAAGGCGACGCGGGCGCGCCGCTCGCCGAGCGCGGGCGCGATGCCTGACGCGGGCGGGCGCCAG
>DATCNF010000190.1:0-5505 GCA_036565325.1 Candidatus Dormiibacterota bacterium
CCCTTGGCGGAGGGACCTCCCCGCCAAGCGGGGAGGAGCCTCGCGGGGAGGAGACTTCTCTCACCTGTTCTGGCGAGAAGCCCGCGACCTCAGTCAGGACTTCGGCGGTGTGCTCGCCCAGCCGGGGCGGCGGGCGCCGGACCTGGAAGGGCTCGCCGTCGATGCGCCAGGGGGTTCCCACCATTCGCCAGGTGCCGACCGTCGGGTGCTCCACGCTCACCTCCACGCCCCGCGCCCGGACCCCGGGGTCGGCGAAGACCTCGGCCAGGTCCAGGATCGGTCCCGCGGGCACGCCCGCCTTCTCCAGCACCGCCTGCCACTCGGCGGTCGGCCGCGCCCGCAGCGCGCGTTCCACCTCGGCGTTCAGCTCCGAACGCCGGCGCTGGCGGTCCTGGTTGGTCGCGAAGCGCGGGTCCTCGGCCAGCGCCGTGGCCCCGATCGCCGCGCAGAACTTCGCGAACTGGGAGTCGGAGCCGACCGCCACGTTCAGGAAGCCGTCGGCGGTGGCGTAGGTGCCGTAGGGCGCGATCGTCGGGTGCTGGTTGCCCTCGCGCCCGGGCGCCTCGCCGGTCGCGAAGAAGCGCCCGGCCTGGTAGGTGAGCAGTGCCATCACAGAATCCTGCATGGCCACGTCGATGAAGGCGCCCTCGCCACTCCCGTGCCGGGCGTAGAGCGCGGCGCAGACCGCGTTGGCGCCGAACATGCCGGCCGCGATGTCGCCGATCGGCACCCCCAGCTTGATCGGGGGCCCGTCGGGCAGGCCCGTGATGCTCATCAGGCCCGCGGTGCCCTGCACGATCTGGTCGTAGCCCGCCAGCGACGGGCGGTCCTGCCCGAACCCGCTGATCGAGCAGTAGACGAGGCCGGGGTGCAGCGGCCGCAGGTCCTCGTAGCCCAGCCCGAGTCGGGCGGCGGTGCCCGGGCGCAGGTTTTCGACCAGCACGTCGCATGACGTTGCCAGCACCACCGCCGCCTTCAGCCCCGACTCCGACTTGAGGTCGAGGGCCACGCTGCGCTTGTTCCGGTTCACGGAGAGGAAGTAAGAGGACTCGCCGTCGACAAAGGGCGGGCCCCAGCCCCGGGAGTGGTCGCCCTCGCCCGGGGTCTCGATCTTGATCACGTCGGCGCCCAGGTCGCCGAGCAGCATCGTGCAGTAGGGGCCGGCCAGCGCATGGGTGAGATCGAGCACCCGGATGCCGTCCAGGGGCGCACTTCCCATCTCCCAGGAGGGTAGCGTCAGTGTCCATACAGACGCGAAGCCTCGTCGAAGACTTCCAGGCGACCCTGCCCTGGCCGATGGACGCCTTCCAGGTGGAGGCGGCCGAGAAGCTGGATGCCGGCATGGGCGTGCTGGTCAGCGCCCCCACCTCGAGCGGGAAGACGGTGGTCGCCGAGTACGCCGTCTTCCGCGCTCTGCAGGAGGGGACCCGCGCCCTCTACACGACCCCGCTGAAGGCGCTCAGCAACCAGAAGTTCCGCGACTTCCAGCGCACCCACGGGCCCGAGAAGGTGGGGTTGGTGACCGGCGAGAACACCATCAACGACTCGGCGCCGGTGGTGGTGATGACCACCGAGATCCTGCGCAACCTGATCTACGAGGACCCGGCGCGCCTCGACGACGTGCGCTACGTGGTCCTGGACGAGGTCCACTACATCGACGATTTCCCGCGCGGCTCGGTGTGGGAGGAGGTGATCGTCCAGGCCCCCCGCCACATCAAGTTCGTCGGGCTCTCGGCCACCATCGGCAACTACGCCGAGGTGGCGGCGTGGATGGCCGAGAACCGAGGGCCGATCGGCACCGTCTTCCACGACCAGCGGCCGACCGAGCTGGTGATGTGGCTGGCCATGCAGAACCGCTTCTATCGCCTCTTCAACCCCGAAGGGCAGATCGACCAGCGGACCTGGGCGCGGGCGGCGCAGGAGGAAGAGGCGTCGTTTCGGGTCCAGCAGTACCGGCGCCTGCCCTCCAACGACATGCTGCCGGTGATCGAGGAGCTGGCGCGCCTGGAGATGGTGCCCGCGATCTACTTCATCTTCTCCAGGCGCGGCTGCCGGGAGGCCCTGCAGCGCTGCTCGTACCACGACCTCGACCTCACCAGCGCCGAGGAGAAGGCGCGCATCGATCGCCTGGCCGCCGAGCGCCTGGCCTCCTTGCGCGACTCCGACGAGGCCGCCCTGTACCGGCGGATGGTCGACTCCGACATGATGCGGCGCGGCCTCGCGGTCCACCACGCGGGCCTCATGCCCTACCACAAGGAGCTGGTCGAGGAGCTCTTCACGGCGGGCTTGATCAAGGTCGTCTTCGCCACCGAGACCCTGTCGCTGGGCATCAACATGCCGGCCCGCTCGGTGGTCATCTCGTCCTTCACCAAGTTCGACGGGGTGGCCTTCTCGACCCTCACGACCGGCGAGCTGACGCAGCTGATGGGCCGCGCGGGCCGGCGCGGGATCGACGTCCGCGGCCACGGCGTGATCCTCAAGGAGTCCGACGTCGAGGTGGGGACCATCTACGAGGTCGCCATGGGCGAGGGACTGGTGGTGGAGTCCAAGTTCCTCCCCAACTACAACATGGCCCTCAACCTGCTCCGCGTCTACAGCGCCGAGGACGCGGTCGAGCTCATGAACCGGTCCTTCGGGCAGTTCCAGAAGCGGGCGGCCGCCGTCGAGACCGCCGACCGGCTGGTCAATGTGCGCTCCCGCCTGGAGGACCTGCGCCGGATATGGCCGGGAACGGGGGACAAGTGCACCATCGAGGACGTCGCCGAGTACTTCAAGATCGAGGACCGGCGGCGGGCCATTCGAATCGAGATGCGCCGGCTGCGCCGCGAGGCGGGCGCCGAGCGGCACGCTCGCCGGGGCAAGCGGCCGCGGGCGCTGGGCGCCGCCGGGCGCCACCTCCAGCACCTGGAGGTGGAGGCGAAGGGCCTCCTGGAGCGCCAGCGCAAGCTGAAGGTGGTGCACTGCCCGCGCTTCGGGGAGCACCTGCGCGACTACGCCGAGATCCGGGAGCTGGAGCGCGAGCAGAAGGCGGGGCAGCGCCAGGCCGGCGAGCAGATGGACGAGTACGCCCGCAAGCTGCGCCGCGTCTGCAAGCTGCTGGCCGAGACGGGGTTCCTGGAGAGCGACAAGCCGACCGAGAAAGGACTGCTGGCCTCGCGGGTGTACGGCGAGAACACGATCCTGGTCACCGAGGCGGTGTGGCTGGGCTGGTTCGAGGGGCTGACGCCCGAGGAGCTGTGCGCGGTGGTCGTGATGCTGACCGCCGAGGACCGCCAGCGCGGAGAGCGCGACCGCGGGCCGCGCCAGCACCGCCGCTATCCGACCCCCGCGATCGCGCAGACCGCGCGCCTGATCCGCTCGCTCTACTTCCGGTTCGCCGAGCTCGAGCAGGCCCTGGACGAGCCCAACCTGCGGCCGCCCTCACACGACTTCATCGACTTCGCCTATCGCTGGGCGGCGGGCGAGCCGCTGGACTCGATCCCCATGCCGCCCAACGTGGACGTGGGCGACGCCATCAAGGCCATGAAGGGCCTGTACTCGCTGCTCCGGCAGCTGGAGTGGGCGCTCAAGGTCATGAAGCTGCCGCTGGCGCCGGTGGTGAAGCAGGCGGTGGAGAAGATGGAGCGGGACGTCATCAAGCGGACCTGAGTCCCGACACTCACCCGGGTTATCCGGGGTGTGGCGCCGGGGCTCAGGTGGGCGACCACCAGGGGTTTGCGCTCACACGCTTGAGCGCATCGGGCAGGCCCGCCGAGTGCTGGGCCACGCGGTCCAGGTAGTCCTCGTCGAGCCGGCGGGAGTACCGCGGCAGCCCGAAGACCTCCGCCAGCAGCCGCCGGGGGTCGGCGATGCCCGCCCTGCCGCCCTCGGCCAGCAGGCTCCAGCTCCTGACGTGCTCTTCCGACCAGAAGAGGTTCATCTGGTTTCAAGCCCGCGGATACTGCCCGCGCCACTGGGCAACCGGCACATTTATGTGGGCGACGGTGGTGTCGGGCGAGATCGACAGCAGCTGGCCGTCGCGCATGGTGAGGGCGATCGGCTGCCCGCAGTCGGGGCACAGCGAGTCGATCTGGACCCCGTGCCCAGGGAACAAGCCGCTGACGGCCAGAGCCTCCAGGCCGCACTGCGCATAGCCGTGAGGAGCGCCGTCGACAGAGAGCCGGTACAGGGTCGGCAGGCTTGAGAAGGGCGCGAAGGAGGCCACCAGGTCGGTGCCCGGATGCAGCCAAACCGGCAGTCCCAAGCCCACCACCTCATGCAGCACCTCCCGAGCCCGATCGGGCTGCCAACCCAGCTGACGGGCGATCTCCAGGTAGTGCGGGGCGGTCCCCCTCTCGACATACCCGTTCAGCACCTGGTGGTAGACGAGGGCCCGATCGCTTGCCACTCGCCAAGGTTAGAGCGGCTCAAGGCCGGATATCCCGCGCGGCGCTACTCGCCAAACTTAGTGGGTATGGCCCGCAAGCGCCGGATCCTGGTCACGGGCGTCGCCCGCTGGTGGGGCGCCCTGCTCGTGCAGCGCCTGGTCGAGGAGGCGGACGTGGCCGAGGTGATCGGGATCGACACCAGCGAGCCCCACTACGACCTCGGCCGCGCCGACTTCCTGAAGCTCGACATCCGGCACTCGCTGATCGGCAAGCTGGTGCGCTCGGTCGACATCGACACCGTCGTCCACACCGGCACCACGATCGACTCCTTCGACCTCGATCCCCGCCGGGCGCACGAGACCAACGTGATCGGCACCCTCAACCTGCTGGCGGGCTGCGCGGGCGGGGACAGCCCGGTCCGGCGGTTCGTGCTCAAGTCGTCGGGCCACGTTTACGGCTCCCGGCACGACCTGCCCGCGCACCTGAAGGAGGATCGGCGGCTGGCCGCCGACTCGCCCCACGCCTTCGTGCGGGACATGGTCGAGGTGGAGTCCTACGTGGCCGATTTCGCGGTCCGCAACCCCGACGTGCGGATGCTGGTCCTGCGCTTCGCCAACAGCCTCAACGCCGACGAGCCACAGCCGCTGGCCCGCTACCTGGACCTGGAGCTGGTGCCCACCGTGGTCGGCTTCGACCCCGTGATGCAGCTGATCGACCGCGACGACTGCGTGGAGGCGATGCGCCTGGCCACGCTGGGCGGCCACCCGGGCGCCTTCAACGTGGCGGCCCCCAACCCCACCCCGCTGACCGCCCTGCTCAATGCCGCCGGCAAGCTGCACGCGCCGCTGCTGCCGCCCTTCGGCCTCGACCTGGCCTCCTTCGCGCTCAAGAGCCTGGGGCTGGCCTTCCTCTCGCCGCAGCTGCTCGACCTGCTGCGCTGGGGCCGTTCCTTGAGCACGGCTAAGGCGGAGCGCGAGCTCCACTTCAAGGCCCGGCTCGACACCCGCCAGGCCTACGAGCGCTACGTCCAGAACCGGCGCGTGATCCGCTTTCAGCCCGAGCGCCAGGCCTACCAGTACGAGCAGGAGCTGGAAGAGTTCATCCGCTCGCGGCGCGTGGAGCTGGAAGATGGATCAGC
>DATCNF010000191.1:0-2263 GCA_036565325.1 Candidatus Dormiibacterota bacterium
TCGGGGCAGTGGGCGGCCAGTCGCGCTCACACAGCGTCACCAGGCCGCGACGCGATCCCGGTTACCTTTGAAGAGCCCAGAGAACGAGACCGAAGACACCGCAGATTCCGCAGATTGCCCCCAAGGCCACTCTCAGCCGCACGTCTTTGCTAGGCGTCTCTGCACGGCGATAGGCAGGAACGGCCGTAGCAAGCAAGAGACCGCTTGCTACGGTCGCGGCAACCGGACCAAAAAGCATCAAGGTGACCACCTCTTGTTGTCTTAGGAGTAGAGATTTAGCAGTACAGATACGCAACGGGAACCCAGAGAGTCCCGTAGCCAACGCCACCGTACCCAAGCGCCTCGCACGTCGAGATCTGGGCGGCGAGAGCGCCAGCACCCAGGTTACCTGCCGCGCCCGCTACGACTGCTGCGATGTCGACGGGGACGTTCAGAAAGGCTTGCATCGCCGCGATGAACGCAGCGCCGGCGCCGATACCCCAGAGCCAGTCACGAATCACGCTGGCCGCGCAGTCGTTCATGTAGAACGTCCAGCCATACCAGTGAGAATCCCAGTTCCAATTCCAGTTGCAGCCCGGCGGATTCACCTGGGGTGTGTTGCCGGAGGGCGCCTCAGTGCCACCTGAAGCGGAGACTGAGCGTGGACTCGCGTTGTAGATGGCGATGCTCGCCCTAACCGTTCTGTATTCGTTGGCGGTCAGGTGAGCCTTTGCGGAGTAGCTATTCAGCACCCTCTGGGTCGGTGTCGCCGGCTGTGACCTGGGCTGTGGTCGGGTCGTGATTGGCGCGGGTGTTGCCGGCGTGGCGCGTTGATCTTCGGGCTGACTTGCTGATCATTGGGGCGTATGCTGTCTTCGCCGCGTTCAGCTGATGCCGCAGGGGATCTGGCTGGGTTGCGGGCGCGGCTGGAGGCGGCTGAGCGGCTGAGCGGGGAACTGCGCGAAGGCATGGGGGTGATGGACGGGGCGCACCGCGAAGAACTGGCGGCAAGGGATGCGGTGATCGCCGGGCAGGCGGACCGGATCGCCGAGCTGGAGCGCCGGCTGGGCCGTGACTCCTCCAGTTCGTCGAAGCCGCCATCGTCGGACAGCCCGTATGCGAAGAAGAGCAGGGACCGGTCGCTGCGGGAGAAGACCGGGCGGAAGCCCGGCAAGCAGCCCGGCGCGCCGGGCAGGACGTTAGGGCTGCCGGATGACCCGGATGAGGTCATCGAGTGCGCTCCGGCGGAGTGCGGGCGGTGCGGGCGGGATCTGACCGGGGAGCCGGCGGTGCGCACGGAGCGCCGGCAGCGGTGGGACATCCTCCCGCCGCCCCCGCCGTACATCACCGAGTACCGGAAGACCACCAAGGTGTGCCCGTGCTGCCAGGCGGCCAGCGCCGGGCTGGTCCCGGCGGATGTGACGGGCCGGGTGGTGTACGGCCCGGAGACCCGGGCGCACGCGGCGAACCTGGTCTGCGGGCATCACGTGCCGGTGGCGCGGGCGGCGCTGCTGCTGCGCCAGATGGCGGGGATCAGGGTCTCCACCGGGTGGATGGCCTCGGTCCGCGGCCGTGCCGCGGCAGCGCTGGCGCCGTTCATGACACACGTCGCGGCGCTGCTGCGCGCCGCCCCGGCGCTGAACGCTGATGAGACCCCGGCCCGGGCCGCGAAGAGCCTGGCGTATGTGCATGTGGCCTGCACCCGCTACCTGACTCACCTGCACGTGGCCGGGCGGTCCGCCGAAGACATCGACGCCGGCGGGGTGCTGCCCGGATACACCGGGGTGCTGATGCGCGACGGCTACGCCGGGTACGCGCACCTGACCGGCGCGCTGCACGCCTGGTGCGGGGCTCACCTGCTCCGCGACCTCAAAGACATCTACGACTTCGAGCCGGCCCAGCAGGCCTGGGCCTCAGCCATGGCCGGCCTGCTGGTCCAGGCCAATGGCCACGCCACCAGGGCACGCGAGGCCAGCCAGGGCTGCCTCGCCGCGGACGTCCTGGCCGGCCTGCTGGACCGCTACCGGGCGCTGGCCGCCGGCGGACTGGAAGGCAATCGGCGGCGGCATACCCGCGCCGCCCGTGACGCGAAACGGGTGGCGCGGCGGTTCCGCGACTACGAGGACCTGATCCTCAGATTCGTCACTGACCTTGCCGTGACAGACTTCACGAACAACGAGGCGGAAAGATCAGTAAGGCCCGTCAAAGTGCAGCAACGCAGTTCCGGCGGCTGCTGGCGCACTCTTGAAGGCCTCGCCGAGTTCGCCACCGTGCAGTCCTACAT
>DATCNF010000192.1:0-4768 GCA_036565325.1 Candidatus Dormiibacterota bacterium
GTCGGCTTCGACCTCGCGGGGGACGAGGCCCGCTACCCGGCGGCGCCCCAGCGTCCCGCCTTCGAGGCGGCGCGGGCGGCGGGCCTCCACCTCACCTGCCACGCCGGCGAGGCCGGTGAAGCGGGCTCGGTCGAGGAGGCCCTGGACCTCGGGGTGGAGCGGGTCGCCCACGGGGTGATCGGCGCGCGGGTGCCCGCGATCGTGGAGCGCGTCCGCTCGGAGGGCGTGGTCCTCGACCTCTGCCCGACGGCCAACTGGAAGTGCAAGGCGGTCGCCCGCCTGGAGGAGCACCCACTGCCCCGGCTGGTCCGGGCCGGCGTGCGCTGCACGATCTCGACCGATTCCCGGACCGTGGCCGCCACCACCCTCACCCGCGAGTACGAGCTGGCCTCTACCGTGATGGGTATGACCGAGGCCGAGCTGCGCGCCTGCAACCAGACCGCCCATGCCGCTCGATTCGACGCTTGAGAGCCTCCGGGAGGCGATAGCCGGCCTCGAGCACCGCCGGTCTCGCTGGTCGCTGGCGGGCCGCGTCTCGGCCGGCGTCTGCGTGCCTCTGCACGAGGGGTCGCGCGGACTGGAGGTGCTGATGATCAAGCGGCCGGGCACCATGCGCCAGCACGCGCGCGAGGTGGCGTTCCCCGGCGGGCGCGCCGAACCAGGTGACCTGGACCTGCTCGACACCGCGCTCCGCGAGACCTGGGAGGAGCTCGGCCTGAAGCGCGAGGACCTGGAGCCGCTGGGCGCGCTGAGCCCGGTGCCCACGGCCACCTCCACCTTCCTGCTGCACCCATTCGTGGTGGCGGTGCGCGCGGGCGCAGAGGCGGTGCCGCACGCGGGCGAGGTGGACGTCCTGATCCGGATGCCGGTCGCCGACTTCTTCGCCGGCCGCGTGGGCTACCGAGCGGTGGCTTTGGCGGATTGGAGCTCGCCCATCTTCGATTTCGACGTGGGCTCGATGTACGGCGCCAGCGCGCACATCCTGGAGGAGCTGCTCAGGCTCTACGCTGGCGTCAGCGGGCGGAGCTTGCCCGATCCGGTCTTGACAGACCAGATCCCGTGGCAGTGAAGTTGTGGGGAGAGAGTGCCGTGAAGGGATTTCGGGAGTTCGTACTGCGGGGCAACGTGGTCGACCTGGCGGTCGCCTTCGTGATCGGCGCCGCGTTTGGGGTGGTGGTAGCGGCGCTGGTCAAGGACTTCGTGACGCCGCTGATCGCGGCCATCTTCGGGAAGCCCGACTTTTCGAGCCTCTATTTCACGATCAACAGCTCGAAGTTCCTGTACGGGGACTTCATCAACGCTCTGCTGGCGTTCGTGCTGATCGCTGCCGTCGTGTACTTCTTCGTCGTAGTGCCGTATACGGCCTTTCAGGAGCGCTACGCCAAGGGCCCGGCGCCCGAGCCGACCAAGGAGTGCCCGGAGTGCCTGTCGGCGATCCCCGAGCGGGCCCGCCGCTGCATGTACTGCGCGTCGGAGCAGACCCAGCCGGCCTGATAGGCTCTCGCCTCCGTGGACGCCCTGGGCTGCGGGATCGACTTCGGCACCAGCAACAGCGCGATCGCGGTGGCCTGGCCGGACCGGGTGCAGGTGGTGGCCGTGGAACCGGCCGCCCCAACCCTTCCCTCCATCGTCTACCTGCATCGCGAGGGTGAGCGGCGCGCCGGCCGGGAGGCGGTCGACCGCTACTTCACCACCGGCCACGTGCGGACCAGCTGCGGCCACTGCAGCCTGGCGCCCTACGGGGTCTCCGAGTGCCTGCAGTTCCGCCGCGACGGCGGCTGCAACGACGCCCGCCTGATCAACGGGGTCAAGCACGACCTGGCCAAGCCTGGCTTCACGGGCACCAACTCGTGGTGCACCGACTTCCCGGTGGCGGAGCTGGTGGCGATCGTGATCCGGCGGCTGAAGGCCGCCGCCGAGGCCCAGACAGGGGCGCGGCTGACCCGCGCCGTGCTCGGCCACCCCGTGGTGTTCGCCGGCGCCCGCGACCCCGCGGCACAGGCCGAGGGCCTGGCCCGGCTGCGCCGCGCCGCCGAGCTCGCGGGCTTCGACGAGGTGAACTTCCTGGCCGAGCCGGAGGCCGCGCTGGCCGCGGCCCCCAAGCTGGGCGTGGCGCTGGCCGTGGACTTCGGCGGCGGCACCTTCGACGCCGCCGTTCTGGCGGACGGCCGGGTGAGCGCCCTGCGCGGGACGGCCGTCGGAGGAGAGAGGCTCGACCAGGTCCTCTTCGAGACGCGGGTCGGCCCGGAACTGGGCTTCGACGCGCTGCCGAGTTGGCTTTTCAACGAGATGCGCTCGCTGAGCGGAGTGGGCCTGCTGCTCGCCGATCCGGGCCTGCCCTTTCTGCTCGCGCGCTTCGGCGGGCCCGCGGCGCGCACGGCGCAGGCGATCCTCTTCGAGGGCCACGCGCACGACTTCTACCGCTCGATCGAGGCCGCCAAGATCGCCCTCTCCGGGCAGGAGTCGGCGGTCGCCGAGTTCCACCGGCCGGGCATCCACCTGCGAGTCTCACTCAACCGCGCGTTCTTCGAGGCCGCCATCCGGCCCGAGCTGGACTCGGCCGAGGCGGTCATCGAGGACGTCCTGGCCGCGGCCGGGGTCGCGCCGGACGCTGTGGACACCGTGATCTCGACCGGCGGCTCCTCCCGGATCCCCGCCTTTCAGCGCCGCCTGGAGGCGCGCTTCGGCGCCGCCCGCATCGAGCACCGGGACGCCTTCACGAGCGTGGTGGAGGGCTTGGGTGAGCGGGCGCGGCAGGCGTGGCCGCCGGCGACGGCCGCACACGCCTGATATCCCGGGATGTCAGACGTGAATCCGCACAAATACCCCGGATAACCCGGGATATCCGTTCTCACAACGGCGCTCGCTACGTCAGCTCTTCCAGCTGGACCAGGTGCTCCTCCAGGTGCCCCACCAGGAACTGGTCGATGAACTCCCCCAGTGTCAGGTTGCGGTCGCCGTCCTTGCGCCGGTAGACGAGCGCGATGGCCAGCTCGTCCGGCCGCATCTCCGAGAGCAGGCGATCCAGGTCACCCAGCGAGCCCTCGATCGAGGCGCGCAGCGCGGGCTCCTCGACCACGTCGCCCCGCTCGATGCCCTCCCTGCGCTTGGCGTAGCCGGGCTCTCCCCTGCCGACCGTGGTCTGGCCGCCGACGGCGGCGCGCGATTGGTCGGTCCAGAAGGCCAGCATCTCGGCCAGGTGGCCGAGCACGTTGCCCCGGTTCCAGCGCTCGCCGGTCTCGGGGTCGGGGGCGCCGTACTCGCCGCGCCCGGTGGCCGGGATCGCGCGCAGGCGCTCGCGCGCCGCGGCCGCCCGCTGGCGCAGGCTCTGGGTGCTGATCACCCGGCGGTCCCGAACAGGCGGTCGCCATAGTCGCCGAGGCCGGGCACGATGTAGGCCCTGTCGTTCAGCGACTCGTCCAGGGCCGCGGTGAAGATCTGCACCTCCGGGTGCCGCTCCGAGATCGCTTTCACCCCTTCCGGCGCCGCCACCACACAGATCATGCGCGGATCGCGGCCGCCGGCCTCCTTGATGAGGTCGAGAGCCCGCGCGCCCGAGCCGCCGGTGGCCAGCATGGGGTCCAGGAGCAGCGGCACCTTGCCCTCCAGTCGAGGCAGCTTGTTGTAGTAGATGCGAGCCACCGCGGTCTCCTCGTCGCGCTCCAGGCCGATGTAGCCGACCGAGACGCGCGGGAGCAGCTCCAGCACCGGGCCCAGCAGACCCAGGCCCGCGCGCAGGACCGGGATCGCGACCACCTCGGCGTCGATCAGCGTGGCCTCGGCCTCGCGGAGCGGCGTCTGCACGGTCGCCCGGCGGGTGGGCAGGTCCGCGGTCGCCTCATAGACCAGCATCGCGATGATCTTGTTGGAGAGCACGCGGAACTCATCCGGCGGCGTGGCCGCATCGCGCAGCCCGGCCAGGCAGTCCGCAACCAGCGGGTGGCTACTTACGTGCAGAGGCATCGCGCTCGACCAGGCGCCGGATGGCATCCACCGCCACCTTCAGCATGCGGTCCATGTAGGAGGGGTCGAGATGATGGATCTCTCCAGCTCCCAGCTCGTCCACGCAGAGCAGGATCACGCCGGCGCGCAGCCTGCGCAGCGAGCTCACGATCATGATCGTCGAGGACTCCATGTCGTTGGCCACCACCCCGGCGCGCGACCACATCTGCAGCTCCAGCTCGAGCCACTCCTTGCGCGGCATGCGGGCCGGGATGAGGTCCGAGTAGAGCGCGTCCACCGAGCGGATGATCCCCAGGTGGTAGGCGGCTCCGGCCGCCTCCGCCGCCGCCACGCAGGCGTTGACGACGTCGGGGTGCGCGATCGCCGGGAACTCCTTGGGGATGTAGCCGTCGGGCGTGCCCTCGCTGCGCACGGAGCCGGTGGCGATCACCAGGTCGCCCATCTTGATGCCGGGCTGAGCGGCGCCGCAGGTCCCCACGCGGAGAAAGGTGTGGGCGCCGAGCTCGGAGAGCTCCTCCACGGCGATAGCCGCCGAGGGGCCGCCGATCCCGCTGGAGGTGGTCGAGACCGGCGCGCCGCCCACGGTGCCGGTGAAGGTGCGGTACTCGCGCGAGAAGGCCTTCTCCTCGGCCCCGTCGAGGTACCTGGCTATGAGCGCCGTTCGGAAGGGATCGCCCGGCATGAGCACGTAATCACCGACCTCGCCGGGCGCCAGCCCGACGTGGTACTTCCGATCCGCGGCCATCCCGCGGAAGTTTAGGGAGTCCCCCTCCCCACCGGGGAGGGTTGGGGTGGGGGCGCCGCG
>DATCNF010000193.1:0-4245 GCA_036565325.1 Candidatus Dormiibacterota bacterium
CTCTTTCGCGGGCCGCGAACCAGACCATCACCGCCCGGCCGCTGGCGGCGTTGGCGCACGAGCCGAGCATGCCGGCCACCACCAGCGCGGCGAAGGTCGCCGCGTAGGAGCCCTGGAGCAGCGCCGCGCCACCCAGCGCCACGGCGGCACCGGCCAGGCCGGCCGCCAGCACCGCGCGTTCACCGAAGCGGTCGGCCAGCGAGCCCCAGGCCGCCAGGGTGAGGGTGATGCCGGCGGCGACCGCGCTCAGCAGCGCGCCGGTCTGTACCAGGCCGACGTGGAAGTGGCGCTGGAGCTCGGGGCCGATCGCGGGCAGGCCCTGGTGAAAGGCCGAGAGCGCGGCCTGGGCGAGGACGCCGACGGCCAGCACCAGCCACCGGTAGCGTCCCCCCACCTACCTAGAATTGCAGGACTCCATGGCCGTCGCCTCCCAGCCGCGCCCCGAGCTCAAGCTCGACGACCGCTACACGGTCGACGAGGGGACGGTCTTCATGACCGGCGTCCAGGCGCTGGTGCGGCTGCCCATCGAGCAGGCCAGGCGCGACCGCGCCGCCGGCCTCCGCACCGGGACCCTGATCAGCGGCTACCCCGGCTCGCCGCTGGGCGGCTACGACCTCGAGGTCCAGCGGGCGCGCCGCTTCCTGGAGCCGCTCGACATCAAGCTGGTGCCCGCCGTCAACGAGGAGCTGGCCGCCGCCAACGTCTGGGGCAGCCAGATGACCGAGATCTTCGGTGGCGGCCCCTTCGACGGCGTGACCGGCATCTGGTACGGCAAGTCGCCCGGCGTCGACCGCTGCCTCGACATCTTCCGGCACGCCAACCTGGGCGGCGGGCCCAAGCACAGCGGGATGCTGGCGCTGGCCGCCGACGACCCCCAGGCCAAGAGCAGCACCATCCCCAACCAGTCGGAGTGGGACTTCGTCGCCTGCGCGATGCCGGTCCTCTTCCCGGCCGGCGTGGGCGAGCTGCTGAGCCTGGGCCTGCACGGCATCGCGCTCTCGCGGCTAACCGGCCTCTGGCCGGCCATGAAGTGCGTGACCAACGTCTGCGACGGCGGAGCCTCGGTCGACCTGGCCCAGGTCCGGCCGGCGATCACGCTGCCCGATCTCGGCGATTTCCAGAAGCCGAGCAGCTTCATCTTCTTCGCGCCCGGCTCGGTGGAGCTGGAGCGGCACGTGTTCGAGGAGCGCTTCCCGGCCGCCTTCGCTTATGCGCGCGCCAACCGGATCAACGAGATCGTGCAGCGCGGGCGCCGCGACCGGGTGGGCCTGGTCGCCGCCGGCAAGACCTACACCGACCTCCTGCAGGCGCTGCGCGAGATGGGGCTCGGTGACACGCAGATGGCGGAGCTCGGCCTGCGAGTGTTGAAGATCGGAATGCTCTACCCGTTGGAGCCATCCGTCGTGCGCGAGTTCGCGCAGGGGCTGGACGAGATCGTGGTCGTCGAGGAGAAGCGCGACCTCCTGGAATCGCAGCTGCGCTCGATCCTCTATGGCGAGGGCAAGCGGCCGGCGATCGTCGGCAAGCACGACGAGCACGGGCACGCGCTGTTCCCATTCCACGGCGAGCTCGACGCCGACCTGGTCACCGAGCGGCTGGGGCCGCGCCTGCTCCGGCTGGGCGCCGCGCCGGAGTCGATCGGCAGGCGCCTCAAGGAGATCGAGGAGGTGCGCGGCCGCGAGTACACCGCCTTCGCGCGCCGGATGCCCAACTACTGCCCCGGCTGCCCGCACAACCGGTCCACCGTGCGCACCGACGGCGAGCTGGTCGGCGGCGGCATCGGATGCTCCGGGATGGGCCCCATGATGACGCAGGACGAGCGGCAGACCGTCTATGCCGCGCCCATGGGCGCCGAGGGCTCGCCCTGGATCGGCGCCGCGCCCTGGGTGGACGCCGACCACTTCGTGCAGAACGTCGGTGACGGCACCTTCTTCCACTCGGCGTCGCAATCGCTGCGCGCGTGCGTCGCGGCCGGCGTCAACATCACGTACAAGCTCCTCTACAACCGCCATGTCGCGATGACCGGCGGTCAGCATGCGGAAGGCGCGCAGGACGTCGTCCCGCTCACGCACTACCTGCGCTCGGAAGGCGTCACGCGCACGATCATCGTGAGCGAGTTCGACAACTCGTATCAGGGCGCCGAGCTCGCGGACAACGCCAAGGTCTACGACCGCACGCGCTACCAGGACGCGGTGCGCGAGCTGCGCGAGGTGCCGGGTGTCACGGTCCTGCTCTTCGACCAGGAATGCGCGGCCGAGAAGCGGCGCGCGCGCAAGCGCGGCAAGATGCCGGAGCCGGAGAAGTACGTCTTCATCAACGAGGAGGTGTGCGAGGGCTGCGGCGACTGCGGCGACGTCTCCAACTGCATGTCCGTGCAGCCGGTCGATACCGAGCTCGGACGCAAGACGCAGATCCACCAGGCCTCGTGCAACAAGGACTACTCCTGCACGCGCGGCGACTGCCCGTCCTTCATGACCGTCTACACATCCAAGAGCCTGGTCAAGAAGACGGCGCCGACGATCGAGGCCAGGGAGATCGCCGAGCCGGCCCAGCGCGTGGGTGCGCGCCACGGCTACCGCGTGTACATGCCCGGCATCGGCGGCACCGGCGTGGTCACCGCCAACCAGGTGCTCGCCTACGCGGCCATGATGGAAGGCAAGCAGGTCCACGTCCTCGACCAGACCGGCCTGGCCCAGAAAGGGGGCGCCGTCCTCTCCTCGCTCACCATCTACGAGGGTGCCGCGGAGCCCTACCTCTCCAACAAGGTGGGGCTGGCGCGCGCCGACCTCATGCTCGGGCTGGACACGCTGGGCGTGGTCAATGCCGTCAACGCCGACCGCATGTCGCCGGCGCGCACCGTGGTGGTCGCCGACAGCACGCTGCAGCCCACGGCCGAGGTCGTGCGCCACGTCAACCTGCTGATGCCCGGCAAGACCGCGCTCCAGCGCGCCATCGACGCCCACAGCCGCGCCGAGGAGAACGTCTGGCTGGAGGCCGGCCGCACGTCCGAGACGCTGTTCGGAGACCAGGCGCTCACCAACATCTTCATGGTCGGCGTCGCCTACCAGGCGGGGCTGCTGCCAATGGCGTCGGAGACCATCGAGGCCGCCATCCAGCTCAACGGGGTGGCCGTCGAGAAGAACCTCCAGGCCTTCCGCTACGGGCGCCTCTTCAAGGCCGACCCCGCGCGGGTGACCCGGCTGCTGGGCGAACCGGTGCTGTCGGCGGACGAGGTCCGCGAGCGCCAGCTGGCGACGCTCGGCCGAGACTCCGGCGCCTACGCCGAGCTGCTCGCACGCTGCGCGGCGATGAGCGAGGAGACCCGGCGCCTGCTCGGGCTGCGGGTGGCCGAGCTGATCCGCTACCAGGACGCCGCCTACGCCCGCCGCTACGTCGATGACGTGCTGGCCGTGTGGGAGAAGGAGCGGACGCTCGGCGCCGGCGAACCGCTCGCCCAGGCGGCGGCGCGCTACCTCTACAAGCTGATGGCTTACAAGGACGAGTACGAGGTCGCCCGGCTGCTGCTCAAAGGCGAGTGGGCCGAGCGGATTCGGGCCACCTTCGTCGACCCGACCGTGAAGTTCAACCTGCACCCGCCGCTGCTCCGCGACCACGGGCTCAAGTCGAAGCTCGAGCTGGGCCGCTGGTTCAAGCCCCTGCTGGGGATGCTGATCCCCATGCGTAGGGTGCGCGGGACCGCCTGGGACCTCTTCGGGAGGGCCGAGGTGCGGCGGGTGGAGCGCGAGCTGATCGGCTGGTATAGCGGGCTGCTGAGGGACCTCTCGGAGGGCCTCGACGCCGGCAACCACAAGCTGGCGGTGACCATCGCGTCGGCGCCCGACCGCATCCGCGGCTACGAGCGGATCAAGCTCGATAATGTGCGGGTGACGCGTGAGTTCGTCGACCGCAAGCTGTCGGAGTTCAAAAGCGTGGCCCCCTCCCCCCAGGGGAGGGTCGGGGTGGGGTCGGCCTGAACCCGGCCTCCAGGCCCTCGCGGGCCGCGATCACGGCGGCGCTGATCGCCGTCTACTTCTTCTGGGGCTCGACCTTCCTGGGCATCCGCTACGCGATCGACACCCTGCCGCCCTTCCTGATGGCCGGCGTCCGGTTCCTGCTGGCCGGCCTGATCCTGCTCGCCTTCGCGAGGCTGCGGGGCGCGGCCCGCACCAGCCGGCGCGCCCTGCTGGCGGCCGCGGGCACCGGGATCGTGATGCTGGTGGCGGGCAACGGCGCCGTGGTCTGGGC
>DATCNF010000194.1:0-12730 GCA_036565325.1 Candidatus Dormiibacterota bacterium
GTTGAGGGTGAGAGCCCGCCGGCGTCCTCCCAGCGATCGAGCTGGGTGAGCGGGCCGTTGGTGAGCAGGAAGCGCGCAGCGGGCCGCACGAGGTCCGGCCAGGGGTCCTGTTCGAGGACGCCGGTGTTGCTCAACCGCCAGGCCAGGAGGATCGGATAGGCCACCTCGTCGAGCTCGATCCCCGACCAGTGGGGCCGTCCGTCCAGTGTGAAGTTCTGGTCCCAGGCGCCGTCGGCACGCTGGCGGCGGGCGAGGAATTCGAGGGCGCGCAAGGCGGGGCTGGCGTCGCCCATGTCGTGGAGCGCGGTGGCGATGTGGAAGAGGTCGCGGGTCCAGACCAGGTGGTAGACCTGGTCGCCGTCACGGCAGCTCTCGCCCCAGGGCGCCGCCGGCGCGGCCACGAAGCCGCCCCGGTGGGTCTTGTCCTCCAGGCCGCGCAGCACCGCCACCGAGGCCAGCGCCAGGTCACCACCGTCGCCGGCGACCTTGAGCACGTTGGGGTCGAGGTCGGGCAGGTTCCGCCAGGCCTGCTCGAACTGCTCGCGGACGCGCCCTGCACCCCGCCGCAGCGACTGCCTGGCCACCTCCTCGGCGTCGGCGCGCGAGTGCGCGAACCCGACCGCCAGCTGGAAAGAGCCGGCCGGGATCCCGAGGCGGCCTCCGACCGCCGCGTTGCCCGCGGTCGCCTGGGTCCAGTCGCCGAGCAGCTCGCCGTCGTTGTCGTGGAGGTCGACCAGCACGTCGGAGCTGTTGACGTAGCCCGCCAGGGCGTGCTGGAAGGGGCCCACGATGGCGATCCAGACGTCGTCCTGGCGGAGCGCGAGCACGGGTGGGTCACGGTCGAGCACGAACGCGTCGTTGCCCGCGCCCCCCGGCCGCACATGGGCGGAGGCCTGCAGGAAGAGGCGGACGTCAGGCAGCTCGGGCCGGTACTCGCCGCTGATCAGGACCGCGCTCAGGTCTGGATCGCAGCAGAACTCCTTGTCCAGCCGGTACTCGTCATGGACGCTGGCGACTCGAAAACAGGGGATCCCGGGCCGCATCCAGCGCACCTCGTGCACCGCCTCCCGGGCATCGTCGACGGGGGGCGACCCCGGCGCCGCGGCCAGGAAACGCAGCTCGTGCAGTGCGGGCCGGTCGAGCTGCGGGAAGAAGACCTCGGAGAGGTTGCCGCGCGCGATGGTCAGCCAGACCTTGCTGCGCACCCCGGGGGCGGTCCCGAACCCCTGCTTGCGCCCGGGACCCCATGACGGCGGTGCGCCGGGCCCTCCGGGTGCCTGCATGCATGCAAAGTATGGGGCGGCCCCGGCGGGCTCTTGGGGGTTGCCGTCTTAGAATCGGCTGCGGCCCGCACCGGGGAGGTGGCTGAGTGGTCGAAAGCGCTCGCCTGCTAAGCGAGTAGGGGGTGTGAAACTCCCTCGAGGGTTCGAATCCCTCCCTTCCCGCTTTACAAGTCTTTACGAAATTGGCGGCTTCGCTGCTTACGGACTTAAGCGGATGGTAAGTACAATGCGGCTATTGCTCCCCGCCCTTTCCTTCGGGAAACTGGCGGGGTCTTTTATTTCCGGGGAATCACTCGCCACCAGTTCTCTGGACGCGAGTGCCTGCACGGGAGCCTAGGCGGCGGTCCAAGAAGCTATCGGTTGTAATCGGTCTGGTCGCGCATGGCTCGGTAGTCACCATCGGCGACCCATCGGTAGGTTAATGCCACCCCCGGTACCCCAATCTTGTTCTGCCGACCCTTCCATGCGATCAACTCGACCGCAGGCTTTCCTGTGGTAGCGCTCATCTGAAGGAGCGCCTCCACAACCGGCGCCAAATCCGTGTCGCAAGACGCCAGGATCGCCACGTCGTAACTGTCGGTGACAGCCCCCATGACCACGTCGATCGACATCTTGACGTCGAC
This sequence comes from Candidatus Dormiibacterota bacterium, assembly GCA_036565325.1. Classification (GTDB taxonomy): domain Bacteria; phylum Chloroflexota; class Dormibacteria; order Dormibacterales; family Dormibacteraceae; genus CF-28. Next base: position 1,907 of record DATCNF010000194.1, read on the forward strand.
GCCCTTTTCCTCTGCTGGCACCTTCGGCCATCCCGACGGGTACCGAAGGGGCCGTGCAAACACGACGGCGCCCGATTTTTGCCACGCGGCGATCTGCTTCTGCCGAGCGGCTGCGGTCCGGGGATCGCGTCGGGGGTCCGCGATCCCGCAATAAACACCGACGAACACGAGCTCATAGGCTCCAGAGTCCTTGCTGGCGAGCAAGTGCGCCAAGACATGCGGATGGATGTTGCCGATGTAGCCCGGGTCGGCGCTGTCATGAAACGTCTCGCGGGCGGCCCCGTAGCAGTTTTGGTAGTCGACGAATACACCCACACGGCGCTTTGGCACTATCAGTTCCTAGGCTCGTGGCTGGGAGGCTCGCGGCTGGGGGGCTCTTGGCTGGGAGGTTCGTGCGGCGGTAGCTGCCTCGGCGGTTCTATAGAGACGGTCAGGCTCATCAGGAACGTGCCAAGCCGCGTTGCTTCGTCCTTGCGGAGATCAACCGGCAACCGTAGCTCTGCCATCACACCGTCTCGTACAGGAAACGGATAGGTGACCATGCGCTGGCCGGCTGGCCCTGGTTCCGATGCCTCCGTCGGGGACTGTCGTTCGTCTACGCGACGTGCTCGGACCTCGGTCAGGGTCGGCTGGTGCCTGTCCTGGCGAGAGACCCGCTCCCGCACTTGCGGCCGATAGTTCCGAGGGTCGTCGAGGTATGACAGGTAGAGCTGATGGGCCCTTTTGAAGCGTGAGCGGTAGGTGGAGAGACTCCCGGGGGTGAAGTCCTTCTTTGCAAGGTTCTCGAATCGGTCCAACAGAAGATCTACATCGAGGGAACGGATATCCATCGTATCAAGGTCATCGCCTTCGATAGCCAGGATGCGCGATACCGCGGCCCTGAGAGCAGCCGCGGTGTTGCGGTTAATCAGGCCCTTCGAAGCTGCCCAGTTCCAGTGGCCAACAAAGTCGCGACCCGTTCCGTCAGCCTGGTCCACGCTCGCTCCACACCACATGCTCACCCACCAGGCACATTGTAAGAGGTCGATGTCAAAATTACAAGATGGTCGGATCTGACCTGTGCCGATGTCTAGCGTATCTGTCTTCATGGATCGATCGCATGGCAGCCGAAGACATTCTTGTCGACTCGATCGATCCGAGTTTGACACCGCCCGCACAACTCAGGCCGCCCCAAGCCTGGAACTCGCGTCAGGTCGCCGCCTGCGCGCGGCCGTCAATAGATCCGCCAACTTCTCCTACAGGCTCGGCGACTCCGGGCGCCAATAAGTAAGTTCATTGAGGGTGTGTGGGTGTGCGGAAGCTGATCCCTCCCTTCCCGCCAGCCGCCGGACGGCGCGTCAGGGACCTCGCCGTCGTGAGCGGCCACGCCACCGATCCGGACGAAACTCGGCGCCCGGCGGCGCAACCAGCTCGAACTCGCCGTCGATCGTCCGCTCGAGCCGGTAGCCGCCCTCGGTGACCTGCGGGTGGTGTTTGCGCCGGCAGAGCGGCACCCCTTTGTTGGCATCGGTGTCGCCGCCCTCCGCGACCGGCACCGCATGGTGGATCTCGCAGTCGCGTATGGGCACGTTGCAACCCCCTACGACACAGCGCGAATAGCGGGTGGAGATCTCCAGGCGCTGGTTCTCGCTGTGGCAGCGGCGCGCCCGTCCGAAGTTGAGCGTCACCCCGCGACCGTCGACTCTCTGCTTGCGCTCCACGTGGTCCTGGCCGCGCAGCCGGGCCAGCGTGCCCAGGCTGATGGGCCCGACACCCTCGAGCTCGGCCGCCACCTCGGAACCGGACTGGGTTCGCACGACCACCGACAGCTGGGGACGGCGCCCGGCCTGGCGCGGCAGCTTGCCCGACCCGATCGCCCGCCCGCAGAGCTCGATCAGGGCATCCGCCTGGCGCTGGTCCTGGCTGCGGTCGTCGCCACGCGCCGGGATGCCGATCAGCGACTCCAGGCAGAGACGCAGCTTCATGCCTTCCGGCGCCGGTAGGGCTCCCTCCAGGCCCAACATCCCGTCGGCGTGGTCGAACAGCCGCAGCCGCCGCTTCTCGTGCTGGCGGTAAGCCTGGCGCGCCGCGCCCTCGGGAGCCTCGCGATGCCTGATCTCCAGACCCAGCTTGCGCAGCTCCCGGGGATCGCTCTTGGCGGCCGCCGGCAGCAGCTCGGCCTGAGCCTGCAATGCCGTGGCCTCAGGTAGATCACTGACCTGGCGCGCGATCAGCAGCGCGTGCTCGAAGGAGATGTCGCCCTGCTGCACCGCCTCCACGGTCGGCTCCAGCGTTTCCAGCTGGCGCGCCAGTGTGACCTGGCTGTCCGCGCTCGCACCCGAGACGTGAGTGTGAGTGCGGATCCAATCCACCGTCGAGTGCTCGCCCAGGTCATAGAACGCCTGCCGGCCATCGAAGACAGCCAGCAGGCGGGTGATCTGCAGCTCGATCAGGTCGACGGTGGCACGCCAGAACTTGAGCTCGGCGCCGAGCTGTGCGGAGGCCAGGGACTCCACATCAACCGCCTCGAGCTCCTCCAACAAGGCGTTGCGGAGCTCGTGCGCTGAAGCGGTGGAGACCTCCCCCCGACCCCCATTCAACATGCCGCAATTTTACCACGTCGACGAACAGATGTACGATCTTAACGACGCGCAAAGGGACGGGCCTACGCGGCCCGCCCCCCTCTCAGTGGATCAGCGTTAGCGCGAAGCGCCGGCCGTTGTTAGCGACGGGACCACGCCCAGCTGCTGAAGCAGCCCGAGCATGTCGTAGCTGGCCCAGGCCTCGACCACCTTGCCGCCCTCGTAGCGGTCGATGTCGACCCCGGTTACGGTCGCGTGCTTGCCGGTCGGCGAAATGCCCATCAGCTCGCCCTTGTGGGTACCGGTGGCTGTCCAGCGGGTGACCACCTTGTCGCCCTCCGCGATCTGGTCGTTGATCGTGAGGCGGACGTCCGGGAACGCCCCCCGATAGATCTGGACGAACTGATTCAGGCCGGCCGGCCCGGTGAACGTGCCATTGGGCACGTTGGCGTCGTGGAACGTCGCGTTCGGCGCCACGAGGTCGTCGATGAGCCCCAGGTTGGCCTGGTTCCAGACCTCTTCGATCATCCGGCGCGCAGCGACCTTGTTCTGGTCGGACATGAGTCGACTCCTTCTCTTCGGGTCCCGCTGCTGGCATCAAGCGCCAGGCGTTCCTAGGTGCACCCCTTGACCGAAGAGGGGAAGAAGGAGCGGGGAGCGTCGGTGACACCCATCATGCGCCCCCCACCCCGGAAGAGCTAGCCGACCGCGGCGCCGGGGGGCGCCATCGCGCCCAGCTGCATCATCAGCCCGATCCCGTCGTTGAGGCCCCAGTGCTCGACCGCCTTGCCACCCGAGATGCGGTAGATGCTGATGCCCTCGATCTGGACCTGCTTGCCGGTCGCGGGGATCCCCAGGAACGCGGCACCGGTATGACTTCCGCGAACCACCGTGCGCACGGTCACCAGGTCGCCGTCGCCGATCAGCTGCTCGATGTCCACGGTGCGGTCCGGGAAAGAGGCCATGAACATCCCGTGCCCCGCCTTGGCACCCTCCAGGCCGGGCGGGAATCCAGGCGGCGCGTCGTGGTTGACGATGTCGGGCGCCACCAGGGGGCTCACGGCGCCGAGGTCGTTGCGGGCCCACGCCTCTTCGATCTTGCGGACGACTTCCTTGGCTTCGGACATTTCAGAACCTCCTCGTTCGTGTCACCGGCTACGACGAACTCGAGGCCCTGGAATCGACAGTCCAGGCTGTCCGGTCAGGTCCGGCCGCAGCCGGGCCCGGCGCGCGGGATCGGCGACCCGCCCGCCCACCACCAGCACCCCCTCGGCTGCCAGCAGCTCCTCCTGCCGTGACTCGTGGTCGACGGCCATCCAGCCGCCGGCCCGCACCACCCGCCACCAGGGCAGGCCGTCGGTGCGCGAGAGCACGTTGCCAACCGCGCGCGCCGCACCCGGCCGGCCGGCCCGCGCCGCCACCTCCCCGTAGCTGACGACCTCGCCCGAGCGCAGGGCCCGGATCACCCTCACCACGTCGGTCTCGAAGGTCCGGGTCAGGCGCGCTGCCCGACCGCGAAGGTGACCGCGATGTGGTAGCGGAAGGCGTCCTCGTCGAGGCGGCCCATGACCTCGTCCAGCTCCTGCTCCAGCCGCCGTCGCAGCACCGGCCCCAGGGTCGCCAGCAGCGAGTGCGGCAGGGGGCCGGCACCCTTCATGAGGTCGATCCACTCGGAGGCGGTCGCCGGCCGCCCGCCGGTCACCATCGTCGCCAGCTGCACGTCCCCGAATCCCATCTCGTCGAGCAGCTGGCTCAGCACCTCGGGCTCGCCGAACTGGGCCCGCTCCTCGGTGGGCCGCGGCAGGCGCAGGAAGGGATGGTCCGCGCGCAGCCGGTCCAGGATCTCGAAGAACTCGCTCTGCGCCTCGGTGGTGAGTCCCCGGCGCTGGCAGGAGACGGCGATCCGGCCGCCTGGCTTGAGCACCCGATGGGCGTCCGCCAGGGCGGCGAAGGGGTCCACCAGGTAGGCCAGCGCCAGCCCCATCGTGAGGAGGTCGAAGCTGGCGTCCCGGAAGACCAGCCGCTCCGCCGGCATGTAGACGTAGCGGAGGTTGGCGGCCGCCGACTTGCGCGCCTGCTCGAGCATCCGGGGCGCGATGTCGACCGCCACCACCGACCCGCGCCGGCCGACCGCCTTGGCCAGCCCGCGCGCCACCAGCCCGGTCCCGCACGCCACGTCGAGCGCGTGCTCGCCGGGCACCGGGCCGGCCAGCTTGACGAGTCGTTCGGCCGCCTTGCGATGGACCCCGTGGGCCCAGTCATCGTATTGGGGCGCGAACTCGTCGAAGAACTGGACGAGGTGCGTGAGGAGGTTCGGAGCGGGGTTCGTGCTCAAGGGTGGGGCGTCTGCTAAGTGGGGCTCGGGCCCCCGACCATGCGGCTAAGATGCTAGCTCGGCCCAGCCTCGGGAACGTCCCGGTAAGGAGCGAAATGGAATCAGAAACGCAAGCGGGGGAAGGCGGCGCGCGGGGCCGCAAGGGCGCAGCGCCGGCCGCCGGCTCGAGCATCCTGCTCGGCCCGCGCGACAGCCTGGTGGGAAAGCTGACCGTCGAGGGCGACATCCGCGTGCGCGGGACCGTGGAGGGCGAGTTGGCGGCGTCGGGCGATGTGCAGATCGATCCCTCGGCCCGCGTCAGCGCGCCCATCAGCGGACGCAACGTGAGCGTGCGCGGGAAGGTGACCGGTGACGTGATCGCCGCCGAGCGCCTGCTCCTGGCCGGTCACGGGAGCCTGGAGGGCAACGTCCAGGTCGGCCGCCTGGCGATCGAGGACGGCGCCACCCTCAACGGCAACGTGAGGATGGGAACCGGCCGCCGCAACGGCCACCCGCCGGCCGAGGAGCCCGCCCCCACCGAGTCCTGAGGGCAGGTGGACGCCCGCTTACGCGACCGGGACTTTGGCCTCGGACTTGTGGAAGGCCAGCCGGCCGCCCTCGGCGGCGACCTCGACGGTGTCGCCGTCGCTGAACTCGCCTTCCAGGATCCGCATCGCGAGCTGGTCCTGGAGCAGCTTCTGGATCGTCCGCTTGAGGGGCCGGGCGCCGTAGACCGGGTCCCATCCCCGCTCGGCCAGCAGCTCCTTGGCGCCATCGCTCACCACCAGCTGCAGGCGGCGCTCGGCGAGGCGCTTCTCCAGGCGCTGGAGCTGGATCTCGACGATCCTGCTCAGCTGCTCGCGGCTCAGCGCCCTGAAGGTGATGATCTCGTCCACGCGGTTCAGGAACTCGGGGCGGAAGTGCTGCTGCAGCACCCCCATCACCGCCTGCTGCACGTCCTCAAACTCGCGATTGACCATGTCCTGGATGACCTGGCTGCCCAGGTTCGAGGTCATGATCAGAACCGTGTTCCGGAAGTCGACGGTGCGGCCCTGGCCATCGGTCAGGCGCCCGTCCTCGAGGATCTGCAGGAGCACGTTGAACACGTCCGGGTGCGCCTTCTCGATCTCGTCGAAGAGGACCACCTAGTAGGGGCGGCGCCGGACCGCCTCCGTGAGCTGGCCGCCCTCGTCGTAGCCGACATAGCCGGGCGGCGCGCCGACCAGGCGCGAGACGGTGTGCTTCTCCTGGTACTCCGACATGTCCAGCCGGATCAGCGCCTGCTCGTCGTCGAACAGGAACTCGGCCAGCGCGCGTGCCAGCTCCGTCTTGCCCACGCCCGTGGGGCCCAGGAAGATGAACGAGCCCACCGGCCGGTTGGGGTCGGCCAGGCCTGAGCGCGAGCGGCGGACGGCGTTGGCGACGGCCTGCACGGCCTCGTCCTGCCCCACCACCCGCTCGTGCAGCCGCTCCTCCATGTGGATGAGCTTCTGGATCTCGCCCTCCAGCATCCGGGTGACCGGGATCCCGGTCCAGCGGCTGACGATCTGGGCGATGTCCTCCTCGTCGACCTCCTCTTTGAGGAGCGCGCCGCCCGAGCCCTGCAGGTCCTGGAGCTGGTGGTTGGCCTCCTCGAGCTGCTTCTCCAGCTGGACGACCTCGCCGTAGCGCAGGCGGGCCGCCTTCTCGAAGTCGGCCGCGCGCTCCGCGCGCTCGCCCTCGTGGCGGACCTCCTCGATCTTCTGCTTGAGCTCGCGGATCCGGCCGATGATCTGCTTCTCGCGATCCCACCGGGAGCGCAGGGTGTCGCGCTCCTCCTGCAGTGAGGCCAGCTGCTTCTCCAGCGCTCGCAGGCGCTCCTGGGAAGACTTGTCCGTCTCCTTCTTGAGGGCCTGGCGCTCGATCTCGAGCTGGCGGATCTGGCGCTCCAGCTCGTCCAGCTCGACGGGCAGGGAGTCGATCTCCATGCGCAGGCGGGCCGCCGCCTCGTCGACCAGGTCGATGGCCTTGTCGGGAAGGAAGCGGTCGGTGATGTAGCGGTGCGAGAGCATGGCCGCCGCCACCAGCGCCGAGTCCTTGATGCGCACGCCGTGGTGCACCTCGTAGCGCTCCTTGAGGCCGCGCAGGATGCTGATCGTGTCCTCCACCGAGGGCTGGTCGACCATTACCGGCTGGAAGCGCCGCTCCAGCGCCGCGTCCTTCTCGATGTGCTTGCGGTACTCGTCGAGCGTGGTGGCGCCGATCGCCCGCAGCTCGCCGCGCGCCAGCGCCGGCTTGAGCAGGTTGGCGGCATCCATGGCGCCCTCGGCGGCCCCGGCTCCGATCAGGGTGTGGAGCTCGTCGATGAAGAGGATGACCTGGCCCTCGGCGTCCTCGACCTCCTTGAGCACCGCCTTGAGCCGGTCCTCGAACTCGCCCCGGTACTTGGCCCCCGCCACCAGGGCGCCCAGGTCGAGGGCGATCACGCGCTTCAACTTGAGGCTCTCGGGGACGTCCCCGGCCGCGATCCGCTGCGCCAGTCCCTCGGCGATGGCGGTCTTGCCCACGCCGGGCTCGCCGATCAGGACCGGGTTGTTCTTGGTCCGCCGCGAGAGCACCTGGATCACGCGCCGGATCTCCTCGTCACGCCCGATCACGGGGTCGAGCTTGCCGGCCGCGGCCAGGGCGGTGAGGTCGCGCCCGTACTTCTGCAGAGCCTGGTACTTGGACTCGGGGTCCTGGTCGGTCACGCGGCGGTTGCCGCGCACCTTGCGCAGGGCGTCGAGCAGCTGGTCGCGGGTCACGCCCTGGCTCTGGAGCGCGGGGCGCGCGGCCAGCGCCAGGAGCAGGTGCTCGGTCGAGATGTACTCGTCCTTCAGGCGGGTGGCTTCGCCCTGCGCGGCCTGCAGCACGCTGTTCAGCGCGTCCGAGACGAAGGGCTGGCCGCCGCCCTGGACGCGCGGAAAGCGCTCGACCTCGGAGACCAGCGCCGGCTCCAGCTCGGTCAGCGAGACGCCCGCCGCTTCCAGGATGGGAGCGGCGATGCCATCCAGCTGGCGCACCATCGCCAGCAGCAGGTGCTCGGGCTCGATCGCCTGCTGCGCGCGAGAGGTCGCCTCCTCGGCGGCGGCCTGGAGGGCCTGCTGGGCCTTTTCAGTGAATTTGTCCAAACGCATTTCAGTAGATGTTTACCCCTGCTTGATGGGGTGGAAACTGTAAAAGGCAATGCCCGAGATGCCCGAGCTCGAAGCCCTCCGCCAGGTCCTCGCACCGGCTCTCGAGGGTGCGCTGGTCACCGCCTGCGAGGTGGTCCCCAAGAAGGCTCACCTGCTCCGCTACCCGGTCGAGGAGTTCGAGAAGGAGGTCCCCTACCGCCGCTTCACGAGGACCTGGCGGCGGGGCAAACACCTCGTCTTCGAGCTCGAGCTGGCCCGCGGCGGTGAGGGCCGTTCGCTCGTCATCAATCCCATGCTGGGGGGCCGCTTCGACCTGGCCGGCGCCGACGACAAGGTCTCCGGCAACCAGGTCCTCGCGCTGCGTCTCGAGGGAGGACGCGAGCTGCGCTACCTCGACTTCCGGGACATGGGCCGCATCTACTGGACCGCCGACCCCACCCGTGAAGTGCCCGCCTGGGCGGACATGGGGCCCGAGGCGGACGCCGTGGGCGAGCTGGGTTTGGAGGAGTTCCGGCGCCGGCTGCGCCGCTACCGCGACGAGCTGAAGGACCTGCTCCGGAACCAGGCCTTCCTGGCCGGCGTGGGCAACGCGTACTCCGACGAGATCCTGTTCGAGGCCCGCCTGCTGCCGCTGCGGCGGCGGGCCTCGCTCAAGCCCGAGGAGGAGCAGGCGCTGTACGAGGCGATCCCGACCGTGCTCGAGCGGGCGGTGAGCGCGATCCTCGCCAACCCCGACTACGACGAGTCGAAGCAGGACCGCAAGTTCATGAAGGTCCATGCCAAGGGGGGCCAGGACTGCCCCCGGTGCGGCCACCGGATCAGCCAACTGGGCAGCAACCGCGAGCCTCTGAACTTCTGCCGGGGGTGCCAGAAGTAGCGGCGATCCTTAACAGGCATTTGCCCCGCTGGCCGGGGCTGAGCGTGCAGCGGTCCCCAGTGTGGTCCGGGCATGGTTCAAGCCCTCCTGGCGCTGGCGCTGGCCTTCCCCGGCATCGGACCGGTGCCAGGTGACTACGACGCCTCCCACCACGTGACCGCCGGCGCCCACCACGAGTCCGAGGACTACTCGACGGCGCTCCCGCCGCCCCCGCACGACCGCCTGGTCAGCAGCGACGTCGGCCTCGACACGGGAGTCGGCGTCTACGGGGATTGCAGCGGCGCCAGCGAGCTGACCCACGTCTCGGCCGCCATCGACTCCTGCCAGACCGGCCGCAACTACTTCATCGGCCACAACCCCGGCGTGTTCACCCCGCTCGTGAACATGAAGGTCGGCGGCACTGTCACCTACTACGACGCCACCGGCCTGCCGCACCCCTACCGGATCGTGGGTGTGCGGACCTGGAACCGCTTCTGGGGCTCCCCGCCCTTGGTGCAGCCCGACGTGACCGCCCAGTTCCAGACCTGCCTCACCCTGGACGCGGTCTGGGACCAGATCCTGGACGCAGTCCCCGCTTAGCCGCTCTCTCAGCGTCGCGTGAAGAGCGATAAGGCGACGTAAGCAGCCAACGCCAGGACCAGTCCCAGCGACAGGCCCACCGCCACCCGGGAGGGGGCCTGGGTGCGGGCACGCGTCCACCAATCCATCACCCTTCGCACACAAAACATGATAGCAAGACTTACACTTTTTGTGAAGTCAAGAGGCTAGTTTGCTACGGTGCGGGAGTGGAGCCCGAACTGCTCGCCCTGGCTCGCCGGACCCCCGGCTTCATGCCTGAGCCGGAAGGACTGGCGCTCCACCAGGCGGCGCTGAAGGCTGGGCGGCTGGGCCCCCTCCTCGAGATCGGCAGCTACTGCGGCCTCTCGGCCCTCTACCTCGGCTCGGCCGCGCGAGACACCGCCACCCTCCTCTTCAGCCTCGACCACCACCGGGGCTCGGAGGAGCACCAGCCGGGCGAGGAGTACTACGACCCCGCACTGACCGATGCAGAGGGCCGCGTCGACACCCTGCCCAGCTTCCGGCGCACCCTGGCCGAGGCGGGCCTCGAGAGCTCGGTGGTGGTCATGGTCGGGCACGCGGCCGCGGTGGCCGCCGCCTGGGGAACGCCCCTCGGCCTGGTCTTCATCGACGGCGGGCACTCCCAGGCGGCAGCCGACGCCGACTACGCGGGCTGGGCGCCCTGGGTTGCACCCGGCGGGCTGCTCGCCATCCACGACGTCTTCCCGGATCCCGCCGCCGGGGGCCGACCGCCCTTCGTGATCTACGAGCGGGCCCTGGGCGCCGGCTGGGAGGAGGCCGGGGCCTGTGGCTCCCTGCGGCTCCTCAGGCCACCGGTTCGAGCAGGTGAACGCCCCTGAAGAGCGCCGAGGTGCGGCCCTCGCCCCAGAGCACGTCGGCCGCCAGCACGACCGCGCCTGAGGTCCAGGTCGGCCGCTCCTCCGGCCAGCGCAGGCCGTCGGGGAAGGTGATCCCGGTCCAGTAGGACCCGTCCGCGCAGCGCAGCTGCTGGATCCAGCTGAAGAGCTCGACCGCCTCCGCGCGCAGCCCTGCCGCCTCCAGCGCGATCACCAGCTCGGCGCTCTCGGCCGCGGTCACCCAGGGCCGGTCGGACACGCAGCGGCAGCCGAGGCCCGCCACTACGAACTCGTCCCAGCGCTCGAGCAGCCGGCGGCGAGCCGCCCGGCCCGTCACCGCCCCGCCCAGCACCGGGTAGTACCAATCCATCGCGTAGCGGGCCTTGTCCTCGAAGGCCTCAGGCCGCGAGCGGATGGCCTCGCCCAGGTGTGCCACGGCCAGCTGCCAGCGCGGCCGCATGTAGCCCAGGCTGGCGGCGATCGCGAGCGCGCAGCCGAGGCT
>DATCNF010000195.1:0-2451 GCA_036565325.1 Candidatus Dormiibacterota bacterium
CGCCCAATCGGGGCGCAGCCCGGGCTCGCGTGCACGGGCGGGTGCTCGCCTCCTTCGCCGCCCAGCTGCCGGCGATGCTGGCCGAGCGGCGGCGGGTCCGCTCCCGGCGCCGGGTGTCCGACCGCGAGATCCGGCGCTGGATGTACCCGAGGGCCGAGTGGGACGCCCGCTGAGGATCGGCCTCTATTCGCCCTACTTCGGCTCCACGATGGGTGGCGGCGAGAAGTACCTGGGCGTGGCGGCCGAGAGCCTGCGGGACGCCTTCCCGGAGCACTCGGTGGACCTCGTGAGCCCGCGCCCGGCCGACCGCGCCCGCTACGAGCAGACCCTCAACCTCGACCTCACCGGCATCGGCCTGGTGGCTACCAATCCCCGGGTCACACCGCTGCACCGGCTGGCGGCGCGAGCGCGGCCGCTGCGCGGGCTGCGCAACCGGGTGGTGGCCGGCCAGGCGCAGCGCTGGACGCGGGCCTACGACCTCCTGCTGGCGATGGCCTATGTGATCCCGGTCAGCTCCGGCGCCCGGCTCTCGGTCGTGCTCTGCCAGTTCCCCTACGAGCTGCGCACGGAGGCGGAGCGCCGGGGGCTGCGGGACTTCGAGTCGGTGATCTGCCAGTCGGACTACGTGCGCCGGTGGACGCAGCAGCGCTGGGGCCGGCCGGCCGCGGTCGTCAACCCGCCCATCGACGTGCCCGCGGTGGAGCCCGACCTGGAGGCCAAGCGGCGCTCGATCCTGTCCGTGGGGCGCTTCGTGGCCGGCGGCCACAACAAGCGCCACGACCTCCTGGTGCGCGCCTTCGCCGAGCTCTGCGAGGCGGGGCTGACCGGCTGGGAGCTGCACCTGGCAGGCTCCGTGCACCGGGACGCGGCCAGCCTGGACCATCTGCGGCGCGTGCGCGAGCTGGCCCGCGGGCATCCTGTCCACCTGCACGAGGACCGCCCCTTCCCGGAGCTGGAGCGGCTCTACCGGGAGGCCAGCATCTACTGGCACGCCGCCGGCTACGGGGTGGACGAGGCGGCGCACCCCGAAGCCCTCGAGCATTTCGGGATGGCCACCGCCGAGGCCATGGCCCACGGCGCGGCACCGGTCGTGATCGCGCGCGGCGGCCAGCTGGAGGTGGTGGCGGACGGGGTCGACGGCCTCACCTGGCGGGAGCCGGCCGACCTGAAGCGCCTGACCCGGGAGCTGATCGACGACCCGGGGCGCCGCCGGCGGCTGGCGGCGGCCGCCCGCACCGCCAGCGCCCGCTGGGCGCGGCCCGCCTTCCGGAGCCACCTGCTGAGCCTGCTCACGCCGCTGGTGCGGCGACTGGAGGCGAGCGCCTGAGCCGGCCCCTGCGCCTGGCGCAGCTGGTCCACGGCTACCCGCCCGCGGTGGGCGGGGTGGAGTTCGCCGTGCGCGACGTCTGCGCGGGCCTGGTGGCGCGCCACGGCGCCGAGGTGACGGTCCTGACCACCAACGCCTTCACCAACGCCAACTTCCGCGACGCTTCCCTGCCCACCGTGCCGATCCGCCCCGACGAGGTCCAGGACGGCGTCCGGGTGCGGCGCTACCCGGTGAACACCCGCTGGGCCCTGCCCTTGCGGGTGGCGCAGAAGCTGGCCTGGGAGCTCCACCTGCCCGGCAACGACCGCCTCCGCACCTGGTACCAGGGGCCGATCGCGCCGCGCCTGCTGGAGGCGGTTAGAGAGGTGCCGGCGGACGTGATCAGCGCGGCCTCCTTCCCCCTCAACCACCTCACCTACCCCTTCCGGCGCCGGGCGCCGCGGCCACCGGTCGTGCTCTCCGGCGCCATCCACCCCCAGGACCGCTGGGGCTACGAGCGCCCGCACCTTCTGCGCCTGACCGCCCAGGCCTTCGCGACCGTCGCCTACACGGACGCCGAGCGCGCCTGGCTGCTGGCGCGCGGCGCCCCCGAGGATCGGGTCAGGGTGATCCCGCTGGGGATCGATCCCGACCGAGTGCGGCCGAGCGCGCCCGGCTTCCGCCGGCAGCGGGGCATCGCGGAGGACGACCTGCTGGTCGCCTACCTGGGCCAGCAGGGCAGCCACAAGGGCATCGACCTGCTGCTCGGGGCCTTCCCGGCGCTGCTGGCGGCCCACCCCCAGGCGCGCCTCGTGATCGCGGGGTCGCGGACGCCCTACTCGGCCGAGATCAGGCGGCTGGTGGCGGCGCTGCCGGCTGCCGCGCAGGTTCGGGTGGAGGTCCTCGACGATCTCAGCGAGCAGGCCAAGGTCGACCTCCTCGCGGCCTGCGACGTCTTCGCCTCGCCCTCCCGCTACGAGTCCTTCGGGATCACGGTCCTGGAAGCCTGGGCCCAAAACCGCGCCGTGCTGGCGGGGGACGGCCCGGCCCAGCGCTGGGTGGCGGAGGACGGGGTCAGCGCGCTGCTGGTCCGGCCCGAGCCGGCGGCCGTTCTCGACGGCCTGCTCCGGCTGGCCGCCGCGCCC
>DATCNF010000196.1:0-2270 GCA_036565325.1 Candidatus Dormiibacterota bacterium
TGGCGGCCGAGACGATGTAGCCGGTGCCGGCCTTGCCCGAGCTCCAGATGTTGGACGCGTCGAGCGGCAGCGGCGAGATCGAGCCCAGGTCGGCGTCGGCGCGGTTGAGGGCGGCCCAGTCCGCGGGCGCGAAGTAGCCCAGCTCCTTGAGCTCCGGCGAGAGCTTGATGACCGCGTTGCCGTAGTCGAAAGCGGTCTCCGAGTAGCTGTTGCCGCTCGCCACCCAGAGATTGCCGGCAGCGTCCAGGGATGGGCCACCCGGTGCCCAGAGCCCGCACGCGCGCCCGCAGGCCACCTTGTACGAGATCAGGTCGCCACCCGCCACCGGGGCGCCGACCACCCAACCGTGGTAGGAGCCGCAGTCGCCGAGCAGGCCGCCGTACGCGATGTAGACGTAGCCGCGGGAGAGCGTCAGGGCACCCCGCTGCTGCTCGACCGTGGGGGAGTCGGTAGGCGGGTCGACGGTGCGGTGGTCGCGGATCCGGCCGCCGGCCAGCTCGATCGTGAAAAGCTCGTGGTGCGCGGGAGCCAGGAAGGCGGCCACGTAGAGCAGCCCGTGGTCGACGTCCGCGACCGGCGTCGAAAGGGCGCCCGACTCGGGCCTGATGTTGCCGCAGGGCAGGGTCGAGGCTTGGACCGGGGTGCCCAGGGACACCTGCCAGTCCGGGTCCCCGCCGCGCGCGTCGAAGGCATACACGGTGTCGTGCTGGGTGACCACGAGCACGCGGCCTCCGACCACCAGCGGCGACCCGTAGACGTCGCCGTCGAGGGCCGCGCTCTGCCAGGCGGGTCGGGGCGTGCCCAGCGACCCGCTCGCGCCCGCCACCCCGCTGCGGGCGAGGTCCCGGTGGAAGGTCGGCCAGTCGCCCGCCGGGCCGGAAGCCGTGGCCGAGGGTGTGGCCGGCGATCTCGCCACGGCGGCGCCGCCGCTGGAGCACGCGCAGGCCAGCGCCAGCAGCAGCGCCGCCGCCTGGCGCTTTCCTAAAAGCCCCAGCTGAAGCGCCGCTCCGGCTCCAGGCGCACGCGCTCGGGACCGATCACCCGCGTCCGGCCCTGGACCGCGATCCCGCGCTTGGGGCCCATCCCGTCCACCACCAGGGCGGCACGCGGCTCCTGCTCCAGGTTGCGCAGCTTGACCCCGTCGGCGTCGAACTCGAAGCCGCCCTCCCGCAGCTCGTACATGACGGGCACCACGTGCGGCCACCCCGCGGGCGACACGGTGGCGAGCCGGGCGATCCGCTGGGAGCGGAGGAACTCGAGCTCGGCCTCCGGGAAACCGACCGCCACCGTCAGTTCGCCGACCGGGCCTCGACCAGGAAGTTGAGGGCGTTGACGTAGGCGTGCACGCCCGCCTCGATGGAGTTGGTGGAGGCCCCCGCGCCGACCACGACCGCACCCTCGTGCAGCAGCTCGATCACCGCCGACGCGATCGCGTCATGGCCTCGGGTGGCGGCCACCACGGAGAAGTTCTCGACCGAGGGGGTGAGCCCGGTCAGCTTCTCGATGGCCTTGATGGCCGCGTCCAGGGGGCCGTCGCCCTGCTCGCGGCGCATGGCCGGGCCGTGGCCGAGCTCGAGCGTGACCTCCGCGGTGGCGGGCAGGCCGGTGGTCGAGGTGACGGTCACCGTCAGCAGCTTGAGGCGCTGCGGAGCCTCCGAGATCTTTTCCTGGGCGATCACCCGGAGGTCCTCCTCGTAGACCGTCTCCTTGTCCTCGCAGACCTCGATCACCGCGGCATAGATGACGCCCAGCAGCTCGCGGTCGACGATGGGGACCCCGAGCCGCCGCAGCTCGCCGGCCAGGAAGTCGCGGCCGGCCTCGCTGCCCACGGTGCCCGCCTTGGGATCGAAGCCGAGCGCCGCCTTCTCCACCGGCTCCGGGTTCCTCGCCGTCCGGGCCAGGCGTTCCAGCTTGCGCGCCGCGTCGGGCATGGCGTCCTTCATGTCGCGCAGCCACTCCTCCCAGCGCGGGAGGTCGACCAGCGAGGCCATCGAGAGCACGGACTTGTGCGACGCCAGCACGGCCACCGGCTGGTCCTCCTGGGTCACGACCACAGTGTCCCCGTCGGCCGCCACGGCGCGGACCAGGTCGCCCGCCATGCGCCCGAAGTCGTCCAGGGACACACTGCGCGCCATCGGGACGAGTGTAAGTCCGCGGTCAGCCGAGCCAGTGGTCCAGGAGCTCGACGCGCGCCTGGCGCGCGCGCACGGTGTCCGCACCCAGCGCCGCGCGCAGGCCGCGGGCGGCCAGGCTCAGCATCGCCACCGCCT
>DATCNF010000197.1:0-10524 GCA_036565325.1 Candidatus Dormiibacterota bacterium
GAATCGACCAGCACCGTGGGCAGGCCCAGCTGCCGGAGGATCTCCAGGGCCGGGTCCCCGGGGGTAAGGCCGAGGCTGATGAAGCCGTCGACCGAGGCCTGCCGGATGGCGTCCTCCAGCGAACCCGCCAGGGGCGGCACCAGCAGCAGCGTCAGGTCGTGCTCGGCACAGGCGGCGCCCAGGCCCTGGATCAGCTCGCTGGTGAAGGGGTTGCCGAAGACCGTGCTCAGGCCCTGCGGGATGAGCAGGCCGATGGCGCCGCTGCGCTGCATCGACAGCGCCCGGGCCGTCGGATGGGGCGTGTAGCCCAGCTCCTGCGCGACCTGGAGGACGCGGTCGAGCGTCACCGTGCCCAGGCGCTCCGGGTAGTTGAAAGCGAAGGAGACGGCGGTCTTGGAGACGCCCGCCGAGCGCGCGACGTCAGCGATGGTCACTCGCGTCATCGCTCCCTTGATAGCCGCCACCTCCTCACCGCTCCCGGGCGGTATAAACCGCTTTACTAAAACGGTTTA
This sequence comes from Candidatus Dormiibacterota bacterium, assembly GCA_036565325.1. Classification (GTDB taxonomy): domain Bacteria; phylum Chloroflexota; class Dormibacteria; order Dormibacterales; family Dormibacteraceae; genus CF-28. The sequence continues at coordinate 513 of DATCNF010000197.1, forward strand.
GCGGTAGTCTGAGGGCGAACCGGATGCGCGTCAAGTTCAGAATCTGATGGTGCCCGCGTCTACCGAATCAGGCCCCTTCCGGTTGGGTCCGGTCCTGCGCTCGGCCGTCCAGGACCTGCACCGCGCCTCCGGCGCCGACCTCACCTCGCTGTTCCTCTATGACGCGGAGGCTCGGCGCTACTACGCGCCCTTCGCGGTCGGCCTGCCCGAGGACGGGCTGCTGGCCTCGCTGACGGACATGGGCGAGCAGCTGGCCGCCTACCAGGAGGACCTGGCCGCCGGCAAGGTCCCCGGCGAGCTGCGCCCGCAGCACTACGGGACCACGGTCTGGCTCACGGTCACCCGCCGCCTGCTGGTGGCGCGGGACGCCACCGCCGAGGCGGACAGCAGCTTCGTGCGCCGCCACCAGGTGGCGTCCTCTATCGGCCTCCCGCTGCTGAGCGGAGACACGCTGCTCGGTCTCGCCTACCTGAGCTACAAGTCAAAGGAGAAGTTTCCCGACGCCAAGGGCCTCAAGGCCCTGGAGCAGTGGGCCGGCCAGGCCGGGCGGGACGTCGAACAGGCCCTGGCCGCCGCCGAGCGGGCCGCGCTGGAGGGCCTGAACCGGATGGCCCAGGTGTTGGCGGCGCCCCCGGCCGGGCCCTCCGAGCTCCGCCGCCTGCTCTCCATCGCCCTCGCGGACACCCTCCCGGCGGCCGAGCTGGACGGCGCCGCCATCTACCAGCCGGTCCCCCACCGAGCGCGCCTGGAGCTGGTCACCGCCCATGCCCCGCTCGCCCTGCCGCTCACCATCGACCTGGTGGACGGCGCCGATCGTGCGGCCGCCTTCGACCGGGCGCTGGCCGCGGCCACGGCGAAGAAAGCGGTCTTTCCGGCGGGCACCATCGCTCTCGAGGACGGTTCCGGAGCCCAGGGCTACCTGGTCGGGCTCAGCCGGGACCGCCTGGCCGCCGCCCGCCGGGCGCCGGCCACCGATGTCCTGCTCGAGGGGGCGGCCGCCCTGATCGGCGGCGTGCTCTACGACCAGCGCCTGGTGGCCGGGCTGGAGAGCCGCACCCGGCTCCTGGGCGCGCTGGCGGACATGACCAGCTCGATGCTCCAGCCGGGCGCCTCCCGCCAGGACGTGCTGGACGCGGTGGTCGGCCACCTCACGGACGCCGCGGTGCCCGAGTTCGACTTTCACTTCGCGACCGTCTACGTGCTCGACGAGCGCGACCCGGGGATGGTGGTCAGCATGGCCGCCGGCGCCGCGCCCAGCGCCGCCATCGACGCGGCTCAAACCAAGGCTGCTCGCATCCCCAGGTGGGCGCTCGAGGGAGAGCGCAAGCTGGCCGATGACGACGTGCTGGTCTACGCCGCCCGCAGCTGGCAGGCGGTGATCGTGGGCCCGCAGGGCGAGGGCACCGAGGACGTGATCGCGGGCAGGGCCCCCGAGCACTCGCGCTGGGTGGACGTGCCCGTGGTGCGGGCGGACGGCACGATCGTGACCACGGTGCCCGCCTGCCTGATCGGGCAGACCGGCGCTGATCGCCACCTGGCCGCCTTCACCCTGGCCGGCGAGCTCTGGGAGAGCAGCGGCCACGGCGAGTTGATCCGCATCTTCCAGCCGTTTGGGATGAACGCGCAGGGTCGAGCCACCGGCGTGCTCGAGGTCGGCTACCACCGATCCCACGATCGCCGCCCGGACTGGGCGCAGGTCGAGGCGCTGCGCGCGGCCGCGGCCCAGGTGGCGGTCGCGGTGCAGACCGCCGGGCTCTACGAGGAGGCCCGCCATCACGCCGAGCAGCTGGAGCTGAGCGCGGGCGTCAGCGAGGCGATCGCCTCCTCCATCGACCTCGACCAGACGCTGCGCCTGGTGGCGCGCAACCTGGTCCGCCTGGTCGACGCCTCGCTCTGCCAGATCGCGCTTTACGAGGAGGACCGCGAGGGCTGGTTCGGCGCCGCGGCCTCCGACCAGGAGGAGCTCTGGCAGCGCCAGCGCGGCGAGCGCAGCCAGCCCTCGTTCCTCTTCGAGGTGCTCGACATGGGCCAGCCGCTGCTGGTCGAGGACGCGCCGGCGGACCCTCTCGTCGGCCCCGCCTACGCCGACGCCTTCGGGGTGCGCTCGCTGCTGGCCCTGCCCCTGATCGCCGACGGCCAGCCGATCGGCGCGGCCGTGCTCGCTCAACGCCACCGCCACCGCGTCTTCACGAAGGAGGAGGTCCAGCTCGCCCAGGGCCTGTCCCACCAGGCGGCGGTGGCGATCAAGAACGCGCGCCTGCACGCGCTGGCGGAGGAGGAGCGCCACCTCCAGAAGGACTTCGTGCTGGTCGGGCTCGGGCAGTGGGGCCAGAAGGCATACGGCCACCTGCAGACGCTGAAGCAGTTCTTCAACTTCCGGATCCACCTGGTGGAGCGGGACGGCCCCGAGGCGCGGGGCCGGCTGGCCGCCAAGATCGCCGAGGTGGAGGCCAACGGCGACATCCTCTACTGGGACAGCGCCGAGTCACCGGCCCACGAGCAGCTGGCGCGGGAGATGGAGTCCAGCTCCTACGTGATCACCTACATCGCCACCCCGGCCGCCACCCACCTGCCGACCCTCGGCCTCTACTACGACCTCAGCGACGTGGTCCTGATCGAGAAGCCCCTGGGCGCGCCCCCCGACGACTACCGGAAGTTCCTCGACCAGGCGCCCGGCGGCGTCGAGATCGTGGCCGCCGACCACTACTACTTCAAGCTCGAGGTCCGGCTCCTGCAGATGCTGCTGACGGAGGAGCGGACCCTGCGCAACTTCCTGGACAGCGTCAGCGAGATCACGATCGAGATCCTGGAAGAGCAGCCGTTGGTGGGCGCCGCCGCCGACATCGGCGTGGTCGCCGACCTGGTCCCGCACGCCTTCGCGATCATCTCGCTGCTGACGCCGATCGATCGCATCCGCCTCGATACCGGCCAGCCCCTGGTGATCGGCCGCCACGAGGGCCTGCAGGGCACCCGGGAGAGCTTTGCCCGGCTCACGGGCAGCTTCCCCTACCAGGGCCGTTCGGTGCGGCTGGTGATCGAGGTCGGCAAGGGGATCGAGAACGCCAAGTGGATCAAGCTCAGCGGCGAGCGGCCGCTGAGCGGGCGCTCGCCCTTCTACAAGTTCGACTTCGGGCAGGGCGAGGCGGTCGACGGCACCCAGTCCAGCGTGCGCGCGGCGGTGCGCCGGATCCGCGAGCCGGGGGTGCCCGACAACGCCCACCTGAACATGCTCCGGCACGTCATCGAGAAGCGCCGCCCGGCCGTCGGCATCCTCTCCATCCGGGAAGCCATCCGCGCCAACCAGCGGATCCGCGACCTGGAGGCGATGGCGGACGACCTGCTGACCCGCAAGGAATGGGTCGAGTACCCGATCGGGGTTAAACCGTCCCCCTCCCCTCGGGGGAGGGTCGGGGTGGGGCAAGACTCCTAACGCGCATCCTGGCGGTCGCCGATGAGGTCGATGACGCGCTGTACGAGGATGCGCTCCAGCAGCTGAACCCGGACCTCATCCTCTCCGCGGGCGACCTGCCTTTCGACTACCTGGAGAACCTGGTTACCCGCTCCGGCGTGCCCCTGCTGTACGTGCCGGGCAACCACGACGCCGACGTCAAGTTCCGCCGCAACACCTACGGCCCCGTGGTGGTGGAGGAGCCCATCCCGGGTCCCGAGGGCTGCGACAACGTGGACGGCAAGATCATCGAAGTGAACGGACTCCGCGTGGCCGGCCTGGGCGGCAGCATCCGCTATCGGGAAGGGCCCAACCAGTACACGCAGGCCGCCATGCGCCGCCGCGCCCTGGCGCTGGAGCTGAGGGCGCGCCTCCGCCGCCAGGCGCCGGACATCCTGCTCACGCATTCACCGCCCAAGGGCCTGGGGGATGGCGAGGATCTGCCCCATCAGGGCTTCGAGGCCTTCCGCCGCCTGATCACGGTGCTGCGCCCGAAGCTGATGGTCCACGGCCACCTCCACCCCTACGGCCGCCAGCGCTCGGACCGCCACCTGGGCGAGACACTGATCGTCAACGCGGTCCCCCACCGCCTGCTGGAGCTCTGACCTCCCCATTCATGGGGAGGTGCCGCCGACGGCGGCGGCGGTGGGGACGATGTCAGCTCAGAGCTCGGGGGGATCCCCCCAGAACCGCGCCAACCCCGCCCGATGGCGCGCGACCCACGCGTAGACCGCGTCCTCGACCCAGCGCACCGGCGGCACCCCGTAGAGCCGCCCCACAGTAGCCCAGAGCCCGCCCACCTCGACCAGCGCACGATTGACCGCGGCCGCCTGCACCCAGCGCCGGCCGTCTGGCACCACCGCCACCAGCTCCAGGGTCTCCGCCGCGATCGCCGACACACGGCCGGCGCGGTCCCGCCGGCGAAGCCAGCGCGACCACCGCACTCAAAAGCCTCAGGTGCCGTCGTAGACCAGCACCAGGCGCGGGTCGTCCACGGATCAAAGCTTGTCAGGCTCGGCGCTTACCGGAGAGGCTTCCCTGAACTGTCGACAATTAAGGCACGGAATTCCTCCGCGACCCCTGAAGTGTCGTCAGTTCAGGCAGGGACGGGTGTTGGCCGTGCGCCCGGAGTGGGTACACATAAGGACATGAGCACGCGCGTGAAGAAGACCGACGCCGAGTGGAAGCAGGAACTGACCCCCATGCAGTACCACGTGCTGCGCGAGAAGGGCACCGAGCGGCCCTTCTCCGGCGAGCACTGGGACACCCAGACACCGGGCACCTACCTGTGCGCCGGCTGTGGCGAGGCGCTGTTCGCCTCCGAGACCAAGTTCGACGCCCACTGCGGCTGGCCCAGCTTCTACGCCCCCAAGGAGGGCGCGCCGATCGAGGAGCACAAGGACCGCAGCTTCTTCATGGTCCGCACCGAGGTCACCTGCGCCAACTGCGGCGGCCACCTCGGCCACGTCTTCGACGACGGCCCCCAACCGACCGGCCTTCGCTACTGCATCAACTCGGCGTCGATCAAACTCGCCCCCGAAGCGAAATAGCCCCCAGGTCGAATACGTAGAAGACCGCCAGCGCGGCGAAGACGACCAGGCACACATAGGGGTTGACGAAGGCGAGGCCGATGGTCGCCCCATAGAGGATGGTGCCCACGCCGGCTCGCCAGAGGACAGAGAGAGTCCCCGAAGTGCGAAAGGGCTCCTCGAGGAGATCCCGATGGCTGTCGAGGTAGAGCCAGAGCACGTCGAAGCCGATGCCCATCGCGGTGCTGGTGGCGGCGTACGGGCCACATCAAGGCCGACGCCGACCAGTGCGAGGACGGCGATCAGAACACCGTCAGCTACCAGGACGCCTCGGAGGTGATCGCCCAGCTCTCCAGGTTCGGCCTGACCACCTACGAGGTCCGCGCTTACGTCGCCCTGCTCGGGCGTGGCTCCTTCACCGCCGCCGACGTCGCCCGCCTGGCGGGGCTACCGAGGCAGCGTATCTACGATGTGCTCGCCGCCCTCGCCGAGCGCGGCCTGGCGACCGTCCGCCAGGGCGGCGTGCTCAAGTACGTGGCGGTGGAACCCGGCGCTGCGATCGCGCGCCTGCTCGAGCTGCAGCGTGACCAGGTGCGCGCCCTGGAGGCGCAGGCGGCGCTCCTGACGGACGCGCTCAGCCCGGTCTGCGAGGCGGGACGCCGGCAGGCCGACCCGCTCAGCTACCTCGAGGTGCTGCGCGACCGCAATGCCATCAGCACCCGCTTCGCCGAGCTGGAGTCGATGGTCGAGCGCGAGATCCTGGTCTTCAACAAGCCGCCCTACGCCACGCCGCCGCAGGAGAACCTCGCGGGTCTGGAGGTGGCTCGCAAGTACGAGGCCCGCGGCCTCTACGAATCCTCGCTTTTCGACGACCCCCAGGCGCTGGCCGGTGTGCGCCGCTTCGTGGCGGCCGGGGAGCAGGCGCGCGTGGTTCCCGAGCTGCCGGTCAAGCTGGTGGTGATCGACGAGGCGGTGGTCATGTTCGGCATGCACGACCCGCTGGCAGCGGCGACCGACGTCACCACCATCGTGGTGGTCGAGAACCCGCCCCTGGCGACGGTGCTCAAAACCGCCTTCAACGCCTATTGGGAGAGCGGCCGGCCGCTCGAGGAAGGCTCCTTACAACCCGAATAGAGTGAATGCCCATCGCCGCACTCCGGGCGCTGGGCGCCTCCACCCTCCAGGTCTCGCGGCTCGCTCTGGGCTCCTGGCGGACCTACGAGCACCTCCCCCGCGAGACCGGCGAAGCCGTGATGCGAGCGGCCCGGGAGCACGGGATCAACTTCCTGGACGACGCCCGCTACAACGACGAGACGGGGTCGGCGCCGCTGCCGACCGGGTACTCCGAGGTGGTCTTCGGCGAGCTCTTCCGTCGCGCCGGCTGGGACCGCGACGAAGTGGTGTTGGCCAACAAGCTCTGGTGGGAGTTCTGGCCGGCTCAGAGCGCCGAGGCCGAGCTTGACGGCTCGCTGGCGCGGATGGGCCTGGACCACGTCGACCTCATCTACGCGGAGCGCCCGCCCACGGGCTTCGGATTGGAAGAAGTCGTCCGCCAGGTGGGCGGCCTGATCAGCAAGGGCAAAGCCCGCGCCTGGGGGGTGCTCAACTGGAACGCGAGCTCGATCGGCGAGGCAGTCGAGATCGGCCGGCGGCAGGGCGTGCCGGCGCCGTGCGCCGCCCAGCTCCCCTACAGCCTCGTCCAGCGCTCGCCGGTGGAGGACCCGGAGATGCTCACCGCCCTGGCCGCTGCCGGGGCCGGCGTGGTGGCCTCCTACGTGATGGCGGGCGGCGTGCTGACGGGCAAGTACACGCAGCCGGGCGAGAGCGGCCGGATGGCCGGACACCTCCACGATGATCGGGTGCAGCCCGCCCTGCCGGCCGGCGAGAAGCTGCGCGCCCTGGCCGAATCCTGGGGCGCATCACCGGGACCGCTGGCGATCGCGTTCGCGTTGCAGAACCCTGCCGTCACCACCGTCCTCTTCGGCGCCACCAGCCCGGAGCAGGTGGCTCAGAACTGCGCCGCGCTCGACCTGCTCCAGCGCCTGGACGCTGATCAGCGCACTGCGTTGGCGGCCATCGGCCGAGCCGGGAATTAGCGGCGTGGCACCGCGACGGCGACCGCGTTGCTCGTTCAAACTGATAGACTAAGTCCGACTTAGCCGTGCAGGTGAACATTCACGAAGCCAAGACCCACCTCTCCCGACTATTGGAGCGCGTCGAGTCGGGCGAGGAGATCGTGATCGGCCGCGCGGGCAAGCCGGTGGCGAAGCTGGTGCCCTACCGGCAGACTGGGGAGCCGCGCACTCCTGGTGGCTGGAAAGGACGCCTCCGGATCGCAGAGGACTTCGACGAGCTACCCCCTGAGCTGTTGGCGGCCTTCCGCGGCGATCGCGCTTGAGGCTGCTGCTGGACACCCACGTCCTTCTCTGGTGGCTGGCGGATGATCCGGGGCTGAACGGGAACGCCCGCGCTCTGATCGCATCGGCCGAATCCGAGGTCTTGGTGAGCGCCGCTTCCGCTTGGGAGATCTCGATCAAACGCGCGCTGGGCAAGCTGGACGCACCTGATGACCTTGAGGCTCAGCTGGTGCAGCATCACTTCAGCCCGCTCGGGATCAGCGTTGGCCACGCGCTGGCCGCTGGCGCGCTACCCCGCCACCACGAGGACCCGTTCGACCGCATGCTGGTTGCGCAGGCACGGCTGGAGGGTTTGACGATCGCGACCCGGGATCCCAGCTTCGAGCCTTACAGCGTGCCAACCCTGGCAGCCTGACGCGGAGCGCCATCGCGCGCGTCCCCTAGCAAGCGTGAAAGGTTCGCGCGGCGCCGACTCGTCGCGTCGATCTCGAATACAAGTGCACCCAGGTTTCCACAATAAGAACCTTTTGACTTTCCTTAATGGCGGACCGATCGTCGCCGAGCCGACCAACCTTCCGATCGGCTTGATCATCAGTACGCTTGCGTAATGCGATCCCTGCGGTATTCCATCAACGTCACTTTGGACCGTTGCTGCGATCATCGTGCAGTATCCGCGGACGAAGACTTACATCGTCACGCGGTGGAAAACCTCGATCAGGCCGATGCTCTCCTCTTTGGCCGGGTGACTTACGAAATGATGGAGGCAGCGTTCCGGTCGCCGGCACCGACGGGAGCTGGGCCCGATTGGATGGAACCCTTCGCCCGGACTATCGACGCGGCAAAGAAGTACGTCGTGTCGAGGACACTAGACCGCGTTGATTGGAACGCGGAGCTCGTGCGCGGGGACCTGGGGAAGGCCGTTCAGGAGCTGAAGCTGGAGTCGGGTAAGGGACTGTTGGTGGGAGGCGTGAAGCTCCCGCTGGCGTTGGCGGAGCTGGGATTGATCGATGAGTACGAGTTCGTTGTGCAGCCCAGGCTGGTGGGCCACGGGCCGACCTTGTTCGCGGGCCTATCGAAGGTTGTCGACCTCAGGCTCGTGAGCCGGCTGGAGTTCGGTTCCGGGGCCGTGGCGATGCGGTACGAGCCTAGAAGATAGCTGTCGATAGCCATCGGGCTTATTAGTTAGCGAACATGAGAAGGTTCGCGCCGCGCCGACTCTCGGGCCCGGTTTTCGAATACAAGTGCCCCCGGAAGACTCGAACCTCCAACACGCGGTTTAGGATGCCGCTGTCGGGCTGTTCGCATCAGAACCTGAACCGCGCTGGGATTGATGGAGGCTCTGGGCCGCCCTCGGTTCCGTAGAGCCGGATTGTTGGATTCATGCCGCGGTAGTTGGTTCACGTCGAGCCTCGAACTCGACCGGCGTGAGCATGCCAAGCGCGGAGTGTCGACGCTGGCGATTATGGAAGATCTCGAGGTACTCGAAGATCGCGTTGGCGAGCTCTACGCGGGTCCGCCAGCGCTTGCGGTCAAGCAGCTCGACCTGCATGCGGGACCAGAACGACTCGATGACGGCGTTATCGAAGCAGTCGCCGACCGAGCCCATGGATGGGAGCAGGCCGGAGTCGATCGCTCGTCGGGTAAAGGCCCATGAGGTGAACTGCGTGCCCTGGTCGCTGTGGATCACCGTCTCCGCCAATGGACCGCGCTGGTCGATCGCCATCCCTAGCGCGTTGGTCACCAGGGCGGTGGTCGGCGACGAGTCGATAGACCAGCCGACGACTCGACGCGAGAACACGTCGAGCACGACCGCGCAGTACACCTTGCCCTCCCGCGTCGGGTGCTCGGTGATGTCAGTGACCCACAGCTGGTCAGGGCGGTCGCGTTCGAACTTACGGTCGACCAGATCGGCGGCTGTAGCCACGTTCGGAACGTGCCGAAACCGGGGGCGACCCGAGATGCCGCGGACGCTGGCTCGGCGCATGAGGAGCTCGACAGTGATGCGCCCGACCACAGTGCCGAGGCCGAGGGCTAGCTCGGCGTGGACGCGTCGGGCACCGTAGACCCCACGCGATTCGAGATGGACCCTTCGAATGATGTCGGTCAGCAGTGCGTGGCGGATCGAGCGCGCCGAGGGGGCTCGGGAGCGCCAGGCATGGAATCCTGACTCCGAGACACCCAGCACCCGACAGGCCACGTGGATCGGTAGGTCTTCCGCAGACATCACCTTGATGGCCGCGAAACGACTTTTGGGTCGGTGCTCTCCTTCAGCAGGTCTGCCGCCCGGCGGTGGACAGCGAGCTCAGTTTCCAGTTCGCTGATCCGGCGCCGTGCCGCCGCCAGTTCCGCCCGGGCGGTCGATGTCAGACCGAGCTCCTCACCGCGGTCGACGCGCTCCTGCCGGCGCCAGACGTAGATCGTCTGGTCACTGATCCCGAGATCGCGTGCCACCTCGTTCACTTTGCGACCGGACACGACCAAGTCCAGAACCCGCCGCCTGAACTCTGATGGATAGCCCCTTCGTCCCATGCCGTCCTCCTCTCGGAATATCAGCATGATCTCCAGTTATCGGACTCCACCAAACCGCGGGCAGACCATCCAGAACGGTACGCGACACGGCTGGCGCAACAAGTCGTCCGAGCCCTGCGTCCTGGCCGTGACTTTGATCGGGGCAAAAC
>DATCNF010000198.1:0-2334 GCA_036565325.1 Candidatus Dormiibacterota bacterium
CCAGCTGGTCGGTCTGGGCTCCGCCGACGATCCGTCCGCCGACCGCAGCCGCCTCGGCCGCCGAGCGCCGGATCAGCTCCCGCGCCGCCGGCCAGTCCAGGCCCAGGCCGCGCTGCGCAGTGTCCAGCGCCTCGGCCACGCCCAGCCCGTAGGACCACAGGTGGTGGCGGAAGGCGAGGGTCGCCTCCCAGTCGATGGTCCTCGCGTCGGTGGCTGCCACATGCGCGGCCGCGAATGCGACCCGGCTCTGGGGTGGCGCACCGCTGGGCGCATACGCGAAGCGGCCACTGGGAACGTACTCGTGCAGGCTGCGATCGGCGCCGGGCAGGAGCAGCGGCTGAACGGGCATCAGAGGCTGGGCACGCTAACAGGGCGCGTGACAATGGACATCGGCCGATGAAGCTCGGTGTGTTTCTGCCCTCCTACCTGCTGCCCGGTCGGGAAGCCGGGCACCCCGACCAGCTTCGACGTTTTGCCGCCCGCGCGGAGGAGCTGGGGTTCGAATCCCTCTTCAGCACGGACCATCTCCTTACGGCCACGCGCTTCTACCGCGTCAGCTGGACGGAACCACTGCTGACCCTGGCCCACGCCGCCGCTGTAACCAGCCGGATCCGCCTGGGCACCTCGATCCTGGTCCTGCCGACCCATCACCCGGTGGTGCTGGCGAAGGAGATCGCCACCCTCCAGCATCTCTCCGGCGGGCGCTTCATCTACGGGGTCGGAACCGGCTGGTACGAGCCGGAGTTCGAAGCCACCGGCGGCCGCCGAAACCAGCGCGGCGCCCGGACCGATGAGGTCCTCGAGGCCTCGATGCAGCTCTTGCGTGCCCCCGGCCAGAGCTTTGAGGGTCGCCATTACCGCTTCCGTGACATCAGCATCGAGCCGCTGACGACCGCGCCCGAGGTGTGGGTCGCCGGGGGCCGCCAGCTCGCCGACGCCGCCTCGCCCGAGGCGCCGCGCATGGACGCCCGCGTCCTCGACCGGATCTGTCGCTGGGAGGGCTGGATCGCGCGCCCGACCTCGCCGCCCGACCAGATCACCCTGGATCTGGCCGAGATCGACGCCGAGCTCGGTCGCCGCGGCACCAGCCGAGCGGCCAAAGGCTTCACGGTCGCCCACGAGAACTTCTGCTGGCTGACCGAGACGCGGTCCCGCGAGCCCGCCATCGAAGAGCAGCGCCGGAGGATGCTGGCGGTGGTCTCGGATGAGCGGCCATGGAGCTATATCGAGGCGGTGTATCTCACCGGCACCGTCGACGACATCCAGCGCCAGGTCCAGGCCCGCGTCGATGCCGGCGTCGAGCACCTGTTTCTGCACACGCTCACGGCCGACATCGAACAGTTGGAACTGTTCGCCAAGCACATCCTCGAGCCCTTCCGCGCTCAGCGTTGATGGTGGGCGGGGGCAGCCGCGGGCCGGTCCGCGACCGTCACCAGCAGGTCCCAGGTGTTGCGGACGGCGACCACGAGCAGGAGCACGACCACGATCAGCAGAGCGCTGAGCCCCCTCTCGTAGTCCTGCCGGCCGAAGAGCACACCCACTGCAGCCACGCCGGCGAAGCAGAGTGCGCTGAGGCCGAACCGCGAGACCAGCACCCACAGGCCGAGGGCCCGCGGATGCCGCATCCGGAAGCCCTCCAGAGTCGGACGGACGATCAGCGCCAGGCTGATCGCCCCCACCGCGATCAGCCAGGTCGCCGTCGTACGCGCGTCGCTGGTCGGCGTCAGGACCACCAGCGCGATCAGCAGGACGACGAAGAAGTCCGTCAGCGTGGCCCGGGCCAGGCTCCTGACGTCGGGGTGCGACACCACCACCCTGATGTGCAGCGACAGGCCCACGAAGAGCAGCCCGACCAGGGTCGCCGCCGAAGCCCCGGCGGTGACGTAGAAGTCATGCCAGCTCTGGAGGGAGTCGGTGTAACTCAATCTTCAGGTGCCCCGCCCATCATCCTCTCGGGTACATTCCCGCCGTGCCAGCCGAGTTTGTCCCGAGACCGCCGGCGGGGTTTGAGATCGCCGGCACTTTCAATGGAGTCACCACCGCGGTGGGCCCCGGCGAAGTGCCCCGGATTCGCTACCAGCTCACGGGTGTCAGATTTCCGTCCGGGGGCCTGGTCGGCTTCGCGATGAGGCAGGTGCTGAAGACCGGCGTCGGCGATGAGGTCGCACTGGGCGGCCTTCACAGCCGGCTTTCCTTCGCGCTGATGATGGTCGGCGACCAACCCGAGTCCGGCGTCGTCGAACGCCTTGGTGATCGGAGTCCCAACGGCTTCGCGCTGGGCCGCTATCGCGGCCGCCCGTCAGGCGACACCAAGTTCGGCGGTATGGCGCTCTT
>DATCNF010000199.1:0-2405 GCA_036565325.1 Candidatus Dormiibacterota bacterium
GTTCGCTAGCAGTCCACAAGCTTGACGACTTGGCCTGCGCCGATGCCAGCGTAGAGACACTTGCCGGTGTATGTCGGCGTGGGGTATGCAACCGCAGAGATCACACTGAAGATGCTGGCTGCTAGTGTGCACGCAATCCCGGCCGTCTCAGTACCGAACAGCAGGCAGATGGTACCTGCCCCCACAATTGTACCGGCCCACACGCCGACTTGGATGTCAAAGGTGGCTTGGGCACTCCACTCCCAGCCGCACGTCCAGTCCAGGCAGTTAGGGCCGTATGGACGGACCTTCGCGGCGGTGAATTCCCGGACTATGAGGCGCGGGAAGCCAACTTGCCGCAGCGCTTGCGGCACGGACGCGTAGCTATTCAGCAGTCGGCATTGGCGCTGGCCCGTGCCTTGCGGCGGGCAGGGTGACCCGCAAAGTCGTTTTCCCAGGTCAGGTGTTATCTGGCCGTCGGCTGGTCTTCTGGGGGCGGCAGGCGGCTTGCGCTGGATCTGAGGCTGCGTCCCGGTGTTTCCGTCACTGTGGGTGACCCGGTGAGGGTGGGGTGCCCAACCTGGGGGCGACCGTTTTCCTATACGGACGGTGACCGGCCGCTCGGCTGGCTTTATACCGGTTTCGTCACGCCGGGGGGCGATGCGCGTGTCGCGGCGGGCGGGGCAGCGGGACCCCGGCTAGGACAAGGGATTGCCTAAATCACCATCCCTGCCGGAGGCCCCGTTGCCCGCCAAGTCTCGCATGCCCGTGCCCGCCGCCGACGCGGAAGCCCTCGCGGAGGAGGCCCTGGGCGAGCTCGCCTCCTGCGCGGCCGCGCTGCGGGCGGCGTCGGGCGGGAGGCTGGCGGAGTGCTTCGCGGCGGTCCTCGATCCGCGCCGCGCGCGCGGGATCCGGCATTCCCTGGCCAGCGTGCTGGCGCTGTGCGCGGCGGCGGTGCTGTCGGGGTGCACGACGCTGGAGGACGTGACCGCCTGGGTGCATGCTGCCCCGCCCGGGGTGCTGGCCGCCGCCGGAGCCAGGCGGAACGCCCTGGGTGTCCTGGCGGCGCCGCACCCCGACACGGTGGTCCGGGTGCTGGCCGCGCTCGGCGCGCAGGCCCTGGCCCGGCAGGCCGGGGTGTACCTGGCCGCCCGCGCGCACCCCGGACCGGTCACGTTCCCCCTGGCCGGGCCGGCCCCGCTGCCCGCGATCGCCGTCGACGGCAAGGCCGTGCGCGGCGCGGCCGGCGAAGACGGCCTGATCCCGTACCTGCTGGCCGCCGCCGCCCACGGCACCGGGACCGTGCTCGCCGAGCACCTCATCGGCCCCAAGACGAACGAGATCCCCGGGTTCGCGCCGCTGCTCCGCGACCTGAACGAGTACTATCCCCTGGCCGGGCACGTCATCACCGCCGACGCCGGCCACACCGTGAAAGCCCACGCCAGGTTCATCTGCGAGGAGCTCCTGGCCCATTACGCCGTCACGGTGAAGCTGAACACCCCGGCGCTCTGGGCGGAGCTCGACGCGCTGGACTGGGCATCCGTCCCCATCCAGCACGCGACGGAGGAGAAGGGCCACGGGCGGCGCGAGCGGCGCACCATCCAGGTCATGGACGCCCCCGCGCACATCGCGAAGCGGTTCCCGCACGCCCGCCAGGCCGCCCTGATCGAAAGGTACGTCACCCGCACCGTCCGGGTGAGGAAGGGCAAGCGCTGGGTCCGCAAGCAGGTGAAGTCCGCGATCGCGGTGTTCATCATCACCAGCCTCGACGCCCGCGAGGCCTCCCCCGCCCACATCGCCGGCTACATCCGCAGCCACTGGACCATCGAGAACAAGGTGCATTACGTGAGGGACGTTACTTACCGTGAGGATGCGTCCCGGGTCCGGACCGGACCAAAGCCACGCATCATGGCCACGCTCCGTAATCTCGCCATCGGGCTCATCCGCCAGGCCGGCTACACGAAGATAGCCGCCACCATCCGCAGGATAAAGCACGATACCGCCCTGCTCATCGCCATCCTCGGCCTCGGAACACCGTCATGACCAGCCGAAACGACTTTGCGGGACACCCTGTGGACCGGATGAGCTTGATAACGGGCTCGCCCTATGCGCCTTGCACCACAAGCTATTCGATCTGGGAGTGCTCGGGCTCAACAGCACACTGCGCCTGCAGGTCTCGGCGGCGTTCTCGGCACGCACGCCGGCCGGGCGTGATCGCGTGCCCAGCCGAAGAACACGCCAAAGCCGGGTACGCCGCCGGTTGAGTCTCGTGGCCGGCCGGTAGCATCGGCGGGTGCTGTTGCGGTGCACCAAGAAGCTGCTCGCGGTAATGGATCCAGGGCTGGTGCTGGAGTTGGCGGCAGCGCCGGGCATAGAGGACTGGTACGCCAACCTGGCCTGGTTCGACCGCTGCAAGTGCCTGCTGC
>DATCNF010000200.1:0-3488 GCA_036565325.1 Candidatus Dormiibacterota bacterium
GCGGGGAGGTTTTCTATGTCAACTTGAACTGGATCGTGTTCAGGATCGGGTTGGCGCTCTTCACGAAGGCCGGGAACTGCTTCAGCTTGTTGGGCATGCTCACTTCCTCGAGCACATAGCCGGTGGAGCCGTCCTGGTTGCTCGCGTACCAGACCACGATCAGCTGCGGGAACGCGTGGCCCGGGTTGGCCGTCTTGTTGGTGATGGCCACGATCAGGTAGACGCCCTGCTTGCCCCCCAGGGTCAACGGCTTGGATTTCTGCAGCAGCTTGGCACCCGGGTTCTTCTGGTTGAGCTGCTGCAGGAACTGCCCGACGAACTCGGTGGTGGTGAGCTTGGTCTGGTTGTGGTTGGACCCGATCATCACCACGCCGGTCAGACCGGGGTCCGTGTAGCCCTCGACACCGCTCTGGTCGAAGATCTTCTTCCAGCTGGACGGAAAGGTCGCGCAGGTGTTGCCGGTGCTGTCGCAGGCCGGGCCGCCCCGGGTGGTGGTGATGGTGGCCACCAGCGTCCAATCCGAGCCGGCATCCGCGCTGGCGCGCGGAACCGCGCCCACGCCCTGGAGGTCGGGCGGGGTGACCGGCGCCTCGTAGAAGGCGGCGGCGGCGATCGAGCCGGCGGCCGCGGTCACCACCAGGGTGGCCAGCACGGCGGCCAGCATCCGGCCCAGGGTCAGGCGATGGAGCGGCACATAGGCGGCGTCCTTGGCGCTGGGCTCGTGGGCCTTGCGGCGGCGGGGCGCGGCGCTCATGGCCTGCCCGCAGTTGGGGCAGAAGGCGGAAGCCGTCACCGTCAGGTGGCAGTTCGGGCATTCCTGCTCGGTGAAGCCGGCGTGCTGCGCCTCCTCGATCAGCGCCGAGTGCAGGACGTAGCGCACGGCGACCAGCAGGCCGCCCACGATCAGGGCCTGGAAGAGCAGGGTGACGAAGGCCTCGCCGGCGCCCAGGCCTTCGACGGCCACGAAACCGGCGTGGGCGATAATCGCGAAGGCGACCGCCAGCAGGGAGCGGTTGCCCCAGCCGCGCCAGAGGGCGGCCACCACCAGCCCGGTGCAGCTGCCCTGCATCACCGGCTGCAGCACCGCCAGGGTGAGCAGCGTGGGCAGCCAGTTGGCGGGGTCGGTCTGCACCGGGATGCCGGTGATCACGCTCGAGAACCGAACCAGGCTCTCGGCCACCGAGAAGCCGAGCCCGGCCGCGATGCCGAAGACGAGGCCGTCCATGGTGTCGGGGAAGGCGGCCCGGCCCCGCAGCACGAGCGCGGGGATCGGCTTCAGGACCTCCTGGGAGATGGCGACCAGGACCGCGATCACCACCACCGCGAAGGCGCTCACGTTGGTGGGGTCGGCCCCGAGGCCGAGGTTGTCGACCGTGTACTGGATGACGAGCGTGACCACCAGCCCGACCGCGATCCCGCCGGCCAGGGTCAGCCCGAGGACGCTGACCGGCTCCTCGCGGTAGACCTGGGACTCGTACAGGTACAGGAGGTAGAGCACCGGGACCACGAAGGCCGCCGCCACCAGGGCCGCGGCGATGAGGCCGACCACGTAGAGGATCAGGATGCCGGCCACGCCCGCCAGGAGGGCCCACCGGAACTGGTGGACCATGTGCCGCCCGAGGTGCGGCAGGATCGTGCTCAGCAGGTTGGGCGTCGCCAGGTGCTCGCTGGCCTGCGCGGCATAAGCGTGCCGCCTGCCTTTGGCCTCCAGCTCGCCGGTGGTTCCCTGGTGCGCGCCGCAGCGCGCGCAGAAGATGCCTTCCGGCACATCGTGGCCGCAATGGTCACAGGTCATCTGTCCCCTCCCCAAAAAAAGAAGCCCGCGCCTCGTCGGCGCGGGCATCCTAACGCAGATCCGGGGTTACTTCTCGATCGGCGCCCTGATCGAGCTGCCCCACTCCGTCCAGCTGCCGTCGTAGTTGCGGACCTGGGGGTATCCGAGCAGCTCGGTGAGCACGAACCAAGTGTGCGCCGAGCGCTCGCCGATGCGGCAGTAGGCGATCACCTCGCGCTCGGGCGAGATGCCCTTACCGCCGTAGATCTCCTTGAGCTCGTCGCTGCTCTTGAAGGTGCCGTCCTCCTTGACGGCGGTCGCCCAGGGGATGCTGACCGCGGTCGGGATGTGGCCGCCCCGCTGGGCGCCCTCCTGGGGCAGGTTCTCCGGCGCCAGCAGCTCGCCCGAGTACTCCTTGGGCGAGCGGACATCGACCAACCCGGCCTTGCCGATCCGCTCCAGGACCTGCTCCCGATAGGCCCGGATGTCCTCCTTGGGCGCGCCCCGGAACTGGTACTGGGTCTCGGGGTAGGAGGGCACGTCGGTCGTGTAGGGGCGGCCTTCCGCCTCCCACTTGACGCGGCCGCCGTTGATCAGCTTGACCTTCTCGTGGCCGTAGTACTTGAGCGCCCAGTACGCGTAGGCCGCGAACCAGTTGTTGTTGTCGCCGTAGAGCAGGATCGTGGTGTCGGGGGTGACGCCGCTCCTGCCAAGGATGGCCGCCAGGCTCTCGGCTGAGACCAGGTCGCGAACGGTCTGGTCCTGGAGGTCGCGCCGCCAGTTCCAGCCCACGGAGCCCTCGATGTGGCCGTTGTCATAGGCGGACGGGTCGACGTCGACCTCGATCAGGCGCACGCCCTGGTGGCGGCCGTGCTCGGCCGCCCAGTCCGTGCCGACGATCGCGTCGGAGTTCGAATAACCGTTGCTCGAAGCCATATGTAGAACCTCCAATGGCGGGGGATTCGGGTTCCAGGGAAAGCGCGCGCGAACGCGCACTTAGGGGACCGCTGACGCGGTCAGCTACAGAAGCAGGCTGGCGAGTGGACTCGCCGCTGTGCGGGCCAGTTGAAGGCGCGCTGCATCGCTGTGATTGTATTCAACGCGTCATGCGCGCCAGCGATTCCCTCGCCCTCACCAAGTACCAGGCCCTGGGCAACGACTACCTGGTGGTCGACGATCGCCATCGTTTCGAGACCGCCGAGGCCGCCGCCAGCGCGCTCTGCGACCGCCATCGCGGCGCCGGCGCCGATGGCTTGCTGCTCCTGGACCCGGTGGCCGCCCAGATGCGGGTGATCAACCCCGACGGTTCCGAGGCCGAGAAGAGCGGCAACGGCGCGCGCATCGGCGCCGCGCACCTGGTGCTCGCGCATGGCTATGGAGAGACCTTCACGATCACCATGGCCGCCGGGCCGGTGGCGGTGCGCGTGCTCGCAGTCGAGGGACCGGAGGTCACCTCCGAGATCGACATCGGCATCGCGCTGCTGGGATCGCCGGTGCGCCTCAACCCCCCCGGGGTCCAGGTCACCCCGGTCGACGTCGGCAACCCCCACTGCGTGGTCTTCGGGCAGCCGGTCACGCCCGAGCGCTGCCGTCAGCTGGGACCGGTGCTGGAGCGCCACCCCTGGTTCCCCGAGCGCACCAATGTGCAGCTGGCGGAGGCTCCCGACCGGGGGACCGTGCACATCGAGATCTGGGAGCGCGGCGCCGGCTACAC
>DATCNF010000201.1:0-3479 GCA_036565325.1 Candidatus Dormiibacterota bacterium
CAGCCCCGAGCCCGTGCTGGGCGACCTGCTGGCGACCGCGCCCGACCTCTACCTGCCGGTCACGGTCAGGACCGGCGTGGGTGCCGAGCAGGCGCAGGCGATCGCCGAGCGGCTGCCCGAGCTGCCCGGCGTGGAGCTTGACCAGACGCCGGTTCGCACCTACGCCGACTGGCAGGACTTCGGCCACGTCCTCGGCTACACGAACCGGCTCAACGCCGACGAGTACGCCCAGCTCAAGAACCTCGGCTATCTGCCCGACGACACCGCCGGCAAGGCGGGCGTGGAGGCCGGCCTGGAATCGATCCTGCGCGGCCGCAACGGCTGGGCGGACATCGAGACCAACGCCGGCGGCCTGGCCGTGCGCACCGTGGCCGGCGCCGCGCCCACCGCCGGCGACAGCGTTTACCTGTCCATCGACGCCGGGCTCCAGAAGGCGGTCGGGCAGTACCTGCGCGACGGCATCCAGGCGGCCGGTGTGCGAGCCGGGGCGGCGCTCGTGGTCGACCCCCGCGACGGCCAGCTGCTGGCCATGGTCAGCGCGCCCACCTACGACCCCAACCAGTTCACGGCGGGCATCTCGACCGCGGCCTACCAGCGGCTGCTCCAGGATCCCGCCAAGCCCCTCTACGACCGCGCGCTGGCGGGCCTCTACCCGCCCGGCTCGACCTTCAAGATGATCACCGCGGCGGCCGGCCTGCAGGACGGCAAGATCGGCGCCGGCAGCGTCCTCCCCTGCCCGGCCAGCATCTCCTACGGAGGCTGGACGTACCGCAACTGGGCCGGCTACGACATGGGCCCGATGAGCGTGGAGAAGGCGATCGCGGTCTCCTGCGACACCTTCTTCTACCGGGTCGCCGACAGCGTAGGGGACATGTCGCTGGCGGGCTACGCGCGCGCCTTCGGCTACGGCGCCGCGCCCAGCTTCGAGATCCCGGGCGCGCAGGCCGGCCTGGTGCCGGACGAGGCCTGGAAGGCGCAGCAGTGCCGGCAGTCCGGCGCCACCGATTGCCGCTGGAACCCGGGCGAGACGCTGACCATGGGCATCGGGCAGTCCGCCCTCCTGACCTCGCCGCTGACGCAGGCCATGTACGTGAGCGCGATCGCCAACGGCGGCACGCTGCTGCAGCCCACGGTGGTCAGCCAGGTGCGGTCGCCGAACGGCCAGGTCGTCTCCAGCGCCCACCCCACGCCCGTCTCCACGGTGCCGGTGTCCCAGGAGAACCTCAACGTGGTGCGCGAGGGCATGCGCCAGTGCCTGCAGGCCTCGTACGGCACCGGCTTCCTGTTCCGGAACGACAAGTTCCAGTACGACGGCGGCTGCAAGACGGGCTCGGCGCAGTTCGGCGGCTCGGGCACGAACCTGCCGCTGCACGCCTGGTTCACCTTCTTCTCGCCCTACGACAACCCCGAGATCGCGATCGTGGTGCTGGTCGAGGGCGGCGGCGAGGGCCACGACACGGCCGAGCCGATCGCGGTCAAGATCGCGGACTACTACTACAGCCACCGCGCCCAGATCCGTGCCACGTAATGCCGAAGCCGTCCTGCGGCGGCTGGACCTGCCCCAGGCGCTGACGGCGGCCGCCCTCCTGGTGCTGGGGCTGATGACGCTCTACTCCACGTCGGGGCCCGATTTCGCCGCCCAGCTCTCGGGCGCGGTCCTGGGGCTGGCGCTCTGCGTGGCGGCCGCGGCATTCGACTACCGGCGCCTGCAGGCGGCGGCACCCTTCCTGTACGGGCTGGCGCTGCTGCTGCTGCTGACGGTCGAGGTCGCCGGCCACACCGCGTACGGCGCGCAGCGCTGGATCCGGATCGCGGGGGTCCAGGTCGAGCCCTCGGAGGTCTCCAAGCTGCTGGTCCTGCTCGCCCTGGCGGCCTTCCTGGCGCGTCGGGAGCGCGTGGGCCGGCGCGAGGTGCTGATCCTGGCCGGACTCGGCCTGCCGCCGACCTTGCTGGTGCTCTTCCAGCCCGACCTGGGCACCGCCATCGTCTTCGCCGCCCTGCTCCTGGGGCTGCTCTTCCTGGCGGGCGCGCCGCGCCTGGTGCTGGCCGCGGTGGTCACCGGCCTGCTGGCCGCGGTGCCGATCGCCCCCCACCTGCTGCACGGCTACCAGCGCAGGCGGCTGGAGATCTTCCTGGATCCCTCCCGCGACCCGCTGGGCGCCGGCTACAACCTGATCCAGGCCCGGATCGCGGTCGGCTCGGGCGGCCTTTTCGGCCAGGGTTGGCTGCACGGCTTGCAGGGCCAGCTCGGCTACGTGCCGGAGCGCACCTCGGACTTCGTCTTCGCGGTCTACGCGGAGGAGTTCGGGCTGGTGGGCTGCCTGCTTCTGCTTGCCCTGTTCACGGTCCTGGTCTACCGGATCGCGCGTTCGGCCGCGGTGGCGCCCGATCGCTTCGGCTTCCTGCTCTGCGCTGGTGCGGCGGTGATCCTCTTCACCCAGGTCGTCCAGAACGTGGGCATGAACGTCGGCTTGACGCCGATCGCCGGCATCCCGCTGCCCTTCATCTCGCACGGGCGCTCGGCACTGCTCACAGACCTGGTGCTGCTGGGCCTCGTGCAGTCGGTGGTGCTGCGGCGGCGGCTGGTGACGGTCAGGCCCGAGAGCCGCATCCCGCTGACGGAGTCGGGGACGGTACGGCTGCCCGTATAATCGTCGATCGTGCCTCAGCCCGAAGGATCGCTGTCGGCCATCGTGGTCAGCGGCGGCAAGCAGTACCGCGTGGCCCCCGGTGACCGCATCCTGGTCGACCGCCTGGCCGCGGAGACGGGGTCCGAGCTCACCCTCGACCGGGTGCTGATGCTGGCCGACGGCGACGACGTCAAGGTCGGCCTGCCGGCGGTCGAGGGCGCCACCGTGCTGGCGCGGGTGATCGGCCCCACCAAGGGCCCCAAGATCGACGTCCTGCGCTACAAGTCCAAGAAGCGGGTGCGCGTGCACCGCGGCGCCCGGGCCTACCTGACCGCGATCGAGATCCTGCAGGTGGGCGGCAAGCCCGCCCGCAAGACCGCGGCGGCGGAGGACACCGAGGCCGAGGCCGAGACCAGGCCAAAGAAGGCCGCGGCCAAGCCGAAGGCGCCCGCCAAGCCGCGCGTGGCCAAGAAGCCGGTAGCAGAGAAGGAAGAGACCGATGGCGCATAAGAAGGGCGGCGGCTCCTCGCGCAACGGGCGCGACTCCAACGCGCAGCGCCTGGGCGTGAAGGTGTACGGCGGCCAGGCCATCGAGGCGGGCGGCATCATCGTCCGCCAGCGCGGCACCGCGATCGCCGCCGGCACCGGCGTCGGCGTCGGCCGCGACCACACGCTGTTCGCGCTGCGCACCGGCCAGGTGGTGTACGAACGCGTGGGCAAAGATGGCCGGCGCGTCTCAGTCCAAAGCACCTAGGGGGGCTCGCCCGGAGGGTGGCGCCGAGTCTTTCGCGCCCTGGCGTCCGATCCGTACGCCGGCTTCTGCGGTGCTCGGTCACGCAGCTTTAGCTG
>DATCNF010000202.1:0-12994 GCA_036565325.1 Candidatus Dormiibacterota bacterium
GGTTCGGCCTTCTTCGCCGCCGCCACCACCCCCGCGGAGGCCGAGTTGCGCCGCCGCGAAGCGCCTCACAACGTCTGGACGGTCACCGCCCAGGCGGTCCCGAGGTGGTGCTGATGCCAGTGCGAACGGCGCTGGCCGTCATGGCGGGCAAGGCGACCGGCTCCCTCAGCCGCCTCACCGGCCGCGGTGGCGGCACCACCTTCCCCGGCGATGTGGCGCGGGCCCTCGACCGCGACGTGCTCCGCCACCTCGCGCGCGACCTCAAAGGCGGCGCCGTGATCGTGACCGGCACCAACGGCAAGACCACGACCTCGCGGCTGGTCCACGCGCTGCTGGAGGGGATCCCGGCCCGGGTGGTGGCCAACCGGGCCGGGGCCAACCTGATCTACGGCGCCACCGCGGCGGCGGTGGCGAGCGCGGGGCTCGACGGGCGGCTGCGCGCCGACTGGGGCGTCTTCGAGATCGACGAGGCGACCCTGCCCGCCGCGGTCGAGGAGATCGAGCCCAAGACCGTGCTGGTGCTCAACCTCTTCCGCGACCAGCTCGACCGCTACGGCGAGCTGGAGCTGATGGCCCGCACCATCCAGCGCGCGCTGCAGAAGCTGCCCGAGGGGGCGACCGCCGTGCTCAACGCCGACGACCCCAGGATCGGCGAGATCGGGACGCACCTGGAGCGCAAGCCGCTCTGGTTCGGGATCGACGATCGCGAGGCCGGCGCCCAGCCCTTACCCCACGCCGCCGACGCCCGGACCTGCCCGCGCTGCGGCGCCGCCCTCGAGTTCGACGCCGTGTACGTCGGCCACGACGGCGAGTACCGCTGCCCGAACGGCGACTTCGCCAGGCCGCCGCTGGACGTCGCCGCCCGCCACCTGCGCCTCAACGGCCTGGAGTCGATGGGGCTCAACGTCGACGGCCAACTCGTGGAAGCGCGTCTCGGCGGCCTCTACAACGCCTACAACGTGACCGCCGCCTTCGCGGTCGGCCGCGCGCTCGGCCTGGAGCCGCCCTACATCGCCGAGCGCCTGAAGAACGTGGCCGCCGCCTTCGGCCGCCAGGAGCGCTTCGAGGCCCAGGGCCGCCGCTTCACGATCCTGCTGGCCAAGAACCCGACCGGTTTCAACTCCACGCTCCGAGACTCGGTCGAGCTGGGGATGGGGAAGCGCTACCTGATCGCGCTCAACGATCGCATCGCCGACGGCACCGACGTCTCCTGGATCTGGGACGTCGACTTCGAATTGCTCAGACGGTCTGTACAAATCATCGTCCCCACCGGGGACCGCGCCCACGACCTGGCCGTGCGCCTCAAGTACGCCGGGGTCAAAGCCGAGCCGCCCGAGCCCGACCTGGGGCGCGCCCTGGACCGCGTCATCGAGCTCACGCCGGAGGCCGAGCACGCCTTCCTGCTCTGCACCTACACGGCCATGCTCGACCTGCGCGCGATCCTCGTGAGGCGCGGATGGCTGAAGCCATACTGGGCGACGTGACCAGGTTCACGGTCGGGTGGCTGTACCCCGACCTCATGAACATCTACGGCGACCGCGGCAACATCCTGACGCTGGTCCAGCGCGCGAAGTGGCGCGGCTTCGACGCCAGGGTCCTGGAGCTGGGCAAGGGCAGCCAGGACGGAATCGAGGACGTCGACGTCTTCTTCTTCGGCGGCGGCCAGGACCGCGAGCAGGCGCTGGTCTACGACGACCTCCTGGAGCTCAAGGCCGAGCCCCTGACCAAAGCGCTGGCGAAGGGCGCTGCCATGCTCGCGGTCTGCGGCGGCTACCAGCTCCTGGGCCACTACTACCAGACCGCCGAGGGTGAGCGCTTTCCCGGCCTGGGACTCCTCGACCTCCACACCGAGGCCGGCGCCAAACGCTGCATCGGCAACGTGGTTGTGGACATCTCCGGGCTGGCCGCCGACCTCGAGCCCAGGACGCTGGTCGGCTTCGAGAACCACAGCGGCCGGACCTTCCTCGGAAAACAGCTAAAGCCTCTCGGCAAGGTCATCGCCGGTTCCGGCAACAACGGCGAGGACGGGACCGAGGGCGTCGCCGAGGGCACCATCTTCGGCACCTACCTGCACGGCTCGCTGCTGCCCAAAAACCCGCACCTGGCCGACCACGTGATGGCGACCGCGCTCCAGCGCCGGCGCCACATCCACCGGCTCGACCCCCTGGACGACGCGCTCGAGCTAGACGCGCACCGCCGGGTGAGGGAACGGGAGCTGACCGCCCGGCGCTAGCCCGGGCAGCGCCTCCCGCAGCACCTCGTCGATCGACTCCACGAGGACCAGGTCCATCTCCTCGCGCAGCTCGGCCGGGATGTCGTCGAGGTCGGCCTCGTTGCGCGCCGGCATCAGCACCCGCCGCAGGCCGGCGCGGTGGGCGGCCAGCACCTTCTCCTTGAGGCCCCCGATCGGCAGCACCTTGCCCCGCAGCGTGATCTCGCCCGTCATGGCGAGGTCCTCGCGGACCACGGCGCCGGTGAGGATGGAGGCGATCGCGGCCAGCACCGTCACGCCCGCCGACGGCCCTTCCTTGGGCTGGGAGCCGGCGGGCACGTGCACGTGGATGTCCATCTCCTCGAAGGCCTTGCGCGAGATCCCGAACTCGTCCGCGCGCGACTTCATGTATGACAACGCGGCCGATGCCGACTCCTTCATCACCTCGCCCAGCTGGCCCGTCAGCCGCAGCTCCCCCTTGCCGGGCACGATCGCGGCCTCCACGAAGATGATCTCGCCGCCGGTCGGCGACCAGGACAGGCCCATGGCCACGCCGGCGCGGTCGATGCGCTCCGCCGACTCGTCGTAGAAGCGGCGCTTGCCCAGCGCCTCGCGCACCCGGGCCAGGTCCCCGATCAGCGGCGACTCCACCTTGGCCTCCGCGATGTCGGCCGCGGCGCGCCGGAGCACGCCGGCGATCTCGCGCTCCAGCGAGCGCACGCCGGCCTCCCGCGTGTACTGGCGGATGATCGTGCGCAGCGCCTCGTCGGTGAAGGTCACCTCGTCCGGGCGCAGCCCGTGCGCGTCCAGCTGTTTGGGGACCAGGAACTGGGCCGCGATGTGGACCTTCTCCTCTTCCGTGTAGCCGGACAGCTGCAGCACCTCCATGCGGTCGCGCAGCGCGGGCGGCACCGTGTCCAGGCTGTTGGCGGTGGTGATGAACATCACCTTGGAGAGGTCGAAGGGCACGTCCAGGTAGTTGTCGCGGAAGTCCTTGTTCTGCTCGGGATCCAATACCTCGAGCAGCGCCGAGGAGGGATCGCCCCGCCAGTCGGAGGCCAGCTTGTCGACCTCGTCGAGCATGAACACGGGGTCCGCCGACTCCGCGCGCCGGATGGCCTGGATGATGCGGCCGGGCAGGGCGCCGATGTAGGTGCGCCGGTGGCCGCGGATCTCGGCCTCGTCGTGGACGCCGCCCAGCGAGGCGCGCACGAACTTGCGCCCCATGGCGCGGGCGATCGACTGCCCGAGCGAGGTCTTGCCGACCCCGGGCGGGCCGACGAAGCAGAGGATCGGCTCCCGGCCCTTCTGGATCGAGCCGCGCTCCTGCTTGAGCCGGCGCACGGCCAGGTGCTCGACGATCCGCTGCTTCACCTTGTCGAGGTCGTAGTGGTCCGCGTCCAGCGCGCCGCGGGCGGCGGCCACCTCGAGCTGACCCTCGGTGGTCACGTTCCAGGGCAGCGAGACCAGGAGGTCGAGGTAGGTGCGGATCACCGAGTGCTCCGGCGAGGCGGTGGGGATCCGCTCCAGCCGCCCCAGCTCGCGGTCGGCCTCCCGCCGGGCCTCGGGGGCCATCCCGGAGGCCTCGATCCGCTCCCTGAGCTCCTGGATCTCGGCGGCGTCGGCGTCCAGCTCGCCCAGCTCGCGCTGGATCGCCTTCAGCTGCTCGCGCAGGTAGTACTCCTTCTGCGACTTGCCGATCGACTCCTCGGCCTGGCTCTGGATCCGGCGCCCCAGCTCCAGCACCTCCAGCTCGTGGGCCATCAGCCCCAGCAGCTGCGAGAGCTTGGCGAGCCCCGAGTCGATCTCCAGGATCTCCTGGCGCTGGTCGGTGGTGAGGCGCACGTGGTTGGCCAGGAAGTAGGCGAGGTGGGTGGGGTTGTCGAAGCCGTGGGCGGCGCCCAGCAGCTCGCCTGGCAGGTAGGGCGCGATCGCCACCAGCTGCTGCCAGGTGGACAGCGCCGTCCGCATCACCGCCTCCCGGTCCATGCCGTCGGGAGCGGTGTCGGGGTCCTCGTCGTAGGCCTCGGCCGCGACCACCGTGTAGGGCTCGTCCGACTCCAGGCCGACCAGGCGGATCCGGCGCAGGCCCTGCACGGCCAGCTGGGCGGTGCCGTCGGGCAGCTTGAGCAGGTGCTGGATGCGGGCGACCACGCCAACCTTCTGGATGTCCGCCCAGCGGGCCTCGTCCGTCTCCTCGTCGAACTGGGCCGCGCAGGCGATCACACGCTCGACGACCGGCAGGTCCTCGAGCATGAGAAGGGAGCGGGGGCGCCCGACCGCCAGCGGCACCATCATCCCCGGGAACACCACCGTGTTCTTGAGCGGGAGGACAGCGAGGCGCGCGGGGACCGCGATCTCGTCCATGGGGCCCCCCAGCCTACTCGGGCGGGGCAAGCCCCGCCCCTACGACGAGACGATCACGCTGGCCAGTAGCTGCTTGAAGAGGCCGGTGTCCGAGGTCCGGGCGGAGGTGTCCCGGAAGGAGAAGAGCAGGGCCTTCTGGGGGGGGCCGAACCCAGCCGAGCTGTCGTATTCGAAACCGCCCGCGTCGAGCTGGTAGACGGTGATGTAGGTGGTCTTGCCGTAGATCTCGACGGGCGACTCCTGGCGGACCTGGTGGCCGGCCGAGAGGGGGGTGTTGGGCAGGTTGGCCACGACGTTGCCGGAGACCACGGACAGCAGCTGCCCGCTGCCCGTGAAGGTGGTCTGGGCACCGCTGGTGCTGAGCGTCCAATCGGTCGGGAAGAGAGTCGACCAGCCCTGGTTGGGGTCGAAATGCAGCGCCACCGAGCGGTGGATCAGGAGGTCGGGGGAGTCGAGCACCCAGCCCACCACAGTCCCGCTGTCGTGGCCGCGCACCTTGAGCCAGTTCTGGGCGCCGGACTGGCGGTCGAGCACGTCCAGCTGAACTCCCTGCTGGAAGGTCCCCAGCCGTTCCGAGGTGGCGTCGGGCTGGGCCCGGAT
The DNA here is from genome assembly GCA_036565325.1 of Candidatus Dormiibacterota bacterium. GTDB lineage: Bacteria > Chloroflexota > Dormibacteria > Dormibacterales > Dormibacteraceae > CF-28. Next base: position 5,180 of record DATCNF010000202.1, read on the forward strand.
GTTGAGGCCGACCGGCGTCAGCACCCAGACCGGGCTGGTGTCCAAGGAGGCGCTGGGGCTGGGCCTGGGGGTGATCGCGGTGCTGGCGCTGGAGGCGGTGTGGGTGCTCCCGGAACCACCCGAGCAGGCCGCCAGGAGCAGGGTCGCGGCGGCCAGGGAAGCCCCGGATGCGATCCTTATAATTCGGCTCACCCTCCGGGGACCCCCTTTTGAGAGATCAAACACTCTCGGCCGTCATCCTAGCCGCTGGTCTCGGGACACGTATGCGGTCGAGGACGCCGAAGGTCCTGCACCCGGTTGCAGGCAAGCCCATCATCGACCACGTTCTCGACGCCTGCTCCGAGGCTGGTATCCGCCGCATCGTCATCGTGCTCAACCCCCGGCACTCGGAGCTGGTTTCGCACATCGGCGGCCGGGCCGAGGTGGCGTACCAGGACGAGCCCAGGGGCAGCGGCCACGCCCTCGCCCAGGCTCCTCGCGAGGTGCTGGGCGAGGGCGACGTGGTGGTCCTCTACGGGGACACGCCGCTGATCCGGCCGGGGACCATCAAGTCCATGCTGGCCGCCCACCGGCGGGCCGGGACCGTGGCCACCCTGGCCTCGATCGAGGACCCCCGGCGCCCCGACGGGCGGGTGATCCGCGGTGCCGACGGCAAGCTCGACCGCATCGTCGAGTACAAGGACGCCACCCCCGCCGAGCGCGAGGTGGGGGAGATCAACGTCGGCCTCTACGCCTTCCGGGGCGGCAGCGCGCTGCTCCAGGCGCTGGCCGGCCTGCAGCCCGCCAACGTCCAGGGCGAGCACTACCTGACCGACGTCTTCAAGTCGCTGAAGCCGGCCGAGGTGGTCCGCCTGGAGGACGCCGAGGAAGCGCTGGGGGTCAACGACCGGGTCCAGCTGGCCCGGGCCGAGAAGGTGATGCGGGGGCGCGTGCTGGAGGACCTGATGCGCGGCGGCGTGACCGTGGTCGACCCCGACAGCACCTACGTGGACGCCACGGTGCGGGTCGGCGAGGACACGGTGCTGGAGCCGGGCGTGATCTTGCGCGGCGAGACCGTGATCGGCCGCGACTGCCGGATCGGCCCCTACGCCGACATCCGCAACTCGCGGATCGGCGCCGGCTGCCGGGTCCAGCACGCCTGGCTGGACCGGGTGCGCATGGCCGAGGGCTCCGACTGCGGCCCCTACTCCAAGCTGCGTCCGGGCACCGAGATCGGGCTGCGGGTGCACGTCGGGAGCTTCGCCGAGATCGTGCGCTCCAAGATCGGGGCCGGCAGCGCGGTGCCCCATGTGGCCTACCTGGGCGATGCCACCGTGGGTGAGCGCGTGAACGTCGGCGCCGGGACCATCACCGCCAATTACGATCGCGAGAAGGAGACCAAATACCCGACCGAGATCGGCGACGACGGCGACGTGGGGGTCGACACCATCTTCATCGCCCCGCGGAAGATGGGGAAGCGCGCCAAGACGGGCGCGGGGTCGGTGGTCAATCGCGACGTGCCCGACGACACGGTCGTGGTCGGCGTGCCGGCCCGCGTGATCCGCAAGAAGGCGCACGTCTCATGAGGAGTGGAAATGATCGGTAGGCTGCAGACGGCGGTCGAGTACGCGAGCGAGGACACATCGCCCTGGGGCGCGCTCAAGCTGATCTGCGGCAGCGCCAACCCGGAGCTGGCCGAGCTGATCTCGCGCGAGCTGTCGGTGCCGCTCACCGATCCGCGCGTGCGCCGCTTTCCGGACGGCGAGATCGACGTCAAGATCCAGGATTCCATGCGCGGCCACGACGTCTTCGTGGTGCAGCCGACCTGCCATCCCATCAACGAGAACCTGATGGAGCTGTTCATCATCCTGGACGCGTTGCGGCGCGCCTCGGCCGGCCGCGTGACCGCGGTCGTGCCCTACTACGGATACGCGCGCAAGGAGCGCAAGTCGCAGCCGCGCGAGCCGATCAGCGCCAAGCTGATCGCCAACTTCATCACGCTGGCCGGCGCCGACCGGCTGCTGCTGCTGGACCTCCACGCCGACGCCATCGAGGGCTTCTTCGACGTCCCCACCGACCACCTCAGCGCGCACAAGATCCTGGCCGAGCACATCCGCGCCGGCTCCACAGGCGAGATGGCAGTGGTGGCGCCCGACGCCGGCGGCGCCAAGCGCGCGGAGTCGGTGGCCAAGCTGCTGAACGCGCCCCTGGTCTTCGTCTACAAGCGGCGGCTGGCGGACGAACGCACCGAGATCCTGGAGATGGCCGGCGAGGTGCGCGGCAAGGATTGCGTGGTGGTCGAGGACATCATCTCGACCGGCGGCACCGCGGTCGAGGTGGCGGTCGCCCTGAAGGCGCAGGGCGCCCGGCGGGTGGTGTTCGCGGCCACCCATCCCGTGCTCACGCCGGGCGCGGTCGAACGCCTGCGCGGCGCGCCGATCGACGAGCTGGTGGTCACCAACTCGATCCCGGTGCCGCCCGAGAAGCAGGGCCCGCCGGTGACCGTGCTCTCGGTGGCGCCGCTGCTGGCCGAGGCCATCATCCGGGTCCACGAGAACCGCAGCGTGAGCGAGCTATTCAAGTAGCCACCTAGATGAGCTCGCTGGCAACCGTCGAGGTCACCGTCCTCTGCATCTGCGTGGTGGTTTCCGCGCTGGCGTCGGGGACCGAGACCGCACTCACCTCAGTGGGCCGCCTCCGCGTCCGCCACCTCGCGGAAGAGGGCAGCAAGGCCGCGGCCATCCTGCAGCGGCTGCAGGCGGACCCCAACCGCTTCCTTTCCACGGTGCTGGTCCTCAACACGGTGGCGCTGATCGTGGCCTCGTCCATGACCACGCTGCTCACGGTCGAGTACATGCCCGTCAAGTGGGGCTTCTGGGGCGACCTCGCCACCGCCCTCCTGCTCTCGGTCTTCCTCCTGATCTTCGCCGAGGTCACGCCCAAGTCGCTGGCCATCCGGCAGGCGGAGCGGATCGCGCTGCTGACGGCGGGGCCGGTGCTCTGGCTTTCGCGGGTACTGGCGCCGGTGCTCTGGTTCATCACCCGGGTGGCGGTCGCGATCACCGGCGGCCGCGCCGCGCGGGCGCCCTACCTCAGCGAGCAGGAGCTGCTCACCATCCTCGCCATCTCCGAGGAGCAGGGGGTCATCGAGGAGGAGGAGCGGGAGATGATCCACGGGATCATCCACATCGGCGACACCTCGGTGCGGGAGGTGATGGTGCCGCGGCTCGACATCAACGCGGTGCCGGTGACCGCCGCTCTCAAGGACATCGCGGATCTCTACCGCCAGCACAAGCACACGCGGATGCCGGTCTACGAGAGCGACATCGACCACATCAAGGGCCTCATCCACATCAAGGACCTGCTCCTCTACTACGTGGGCGGGCGCAGCGATTTCAGCGTTGCCAAGGCGATGCGCAAGATCGAGTTCGTGCCCGAGTCCCGCAAGGTCGACGAGGCCCTGCACGACATGCAGACCAAGAAGGTCCACATGATGATCGTGGTCGATGAGTATGGCGGGACCTCCGGCCTGATCACGCTCGAGGACCTGCTCGAGGAGATCGTGGGCGAGATCCGCGACGAGTACGACCAGGGCGAGGAGGAGCCGCTGCGCCTGCTCAACGAGACCGAGGCGGTGGTGGACGCGCGCTTCTCCATGGAGGAGCTCAACGACCGGCTGTCGCTGGGCGTTGCGGAGTCGGACGACTACGACTCGGTGGGCGGCTACGTGTACGCGACGGTGGGCATCCCGGAGAAGGGCACCACCTTCGAGGCCAACGGGGTCAAGTGGACCGTCGAGGACATCGACGGCCAGCGCATCGGGCGCGTGCGCCTGCAGTCGGCGCACCCCTGGCCGGACGAGGCGCTGGTCGACGCGGGCATGAAGCCGGTCTCGCGGGACGCCAAGCTGCCGGGGGAGAGCCTCGTCGACAACCTGCTCGGGGGGGAGTGACCACTTACCGCGAGCGCGCGGTGATCCTTCGCAAGCTCGACTACGGTGAAGCCGACCGCATCTACACCCTGCTGACCTCGGAGCACGGCAAGGTCCCCGCCATCGCCAAGGGCGTCCGCCGCAGCGCCTCCCGCCTGGCCCCCGCCCTGGAGCTGTTCGCCCACGTCGACGTGCAGCTGGCCCACGGACGCGGCCAGCTGGACGTGGTCACGCAGGCGGTGCGCCTGCCGGGGGCGCGGGTGGCGCCGGATCCCGACCGCACGGCGCACGCCTCCCTGATCGCCGAGGTGGCCGACCGGGTGTCCGAGGACCGCCACCCCATCGAGGGCCTGTACGAGCTCACGCAGCTGGCGCTCGACGACCTGGCTCGGGACGACGATCCCCGGCGCGCCTCGGCCTATTTCCTGGCCCAGGCGCTGGATTTCCTCGGCTATGCCCCCAACCTCGCGACCTGCGTGGTCTGCGAGCGCCCGCTGCCCCCGGAGCCGGCGTATTTCTCGCCCCCCGCCGGGGGCCTGGTGTGCGCGGCCGACCACCTGCCGGGAATGCTGGAGGTCTCGGTCGCCGCCCTGAAGGTGCTGCGGGTGGCGGCCGCCGGCGACATCGCTCTATATCGACGCCTCAAACTGGAGCCGAGCCTGCTCGAAGAGGTGGAGGCGGTGCTGGAGGCGCAGATCGAGCACCATCTCGACCGCCGGCTGAAGTCCCTGCAGTTCCTGCGCCGCATGAGGAGCCCGGCCTGATGATCGCCCGCGACCAGTTGATGGAGAAGGTCGTAGCGCTGTGCAAGCGCCGCGGCTTCGTCTACCCGTCGAGCGAGATCTACGGCGGGCTGGCCGCCTTCTACGACTACGGCCCTTACGGCACCACCCTGCGGAGGACGATCCGCAACCTCTGGTGGCGGTCGATGGTCGACCTGCGCGACGACGTGGTGGGCCTGGAGTCGTCGATCATCATGAACCCTCGCGTGTGGGAGGCCTCGGGCCACGTCGGCGGTTTCAGCGACCCGCTGGTGCAGTGCCTGGGCGAGTGCAAGGAGCGCTGGCGCGCCGACCATCTGACCGACCTCCACAAGTGCCCCAAGTGCGGCGGCCCGCTGTCGGAGCCGCGCCTGTTCAACCTCATGTTCAAGACCTACGTGGGGCCCGTCGAGGAGAGCGCCTCGGTGGCCTACCTGCGGCCGGAGACCGCGCAGGGCATGTTCGTCGACTTCAAGAACGTGGTGAACTCGGTGCGCGTGCGCGTGCCCTTCGGGATCGCGCAGCAGGGCCGGTCGTTCCGCAACGAGATCACGGTCCAGAACTTCATCTTTCGCGTGCGCGAGCTGGAGCAGATGGAGATGGAGTTCTTCGTGCGCCCCGGCACCGACGACGAATGGCACGCGTACTGGATCCAGGAGCGGCTGCTCTGGTTCACCGAGGTCCTGGGCGTCGACGCTTCCCGCCTGCGCGCCCGGGCGCACGGCGAGGATGAGCGCTCGCATTACTCCAAGGCCACGTCCGACATCGAGTACGACTTTCCATTCGGCTGGGGCGAGCTGGAGGGCATTGCCAATCGCACCGACTTCGACCTGCGCGCGCACCAGGAACATTCCCGCGAGGACCTGACCTACCTCGACCCGGAGACCAACGAGCGCTACCTGCCCTACGTGATCGAGCCCGCGCTGGGCGTGGAACGCACCATGATCGTGCTCCTGCTCGAGGCCTACGACGAGGAGGACGTGCGCGGCGAGACGCGCGTCGTCCTGCGCTTCCACCGCAACGTGGCGCCGGTGCAGGTGGCCGTGATGCCGCTCTCCAAGAAGGAGGAGCTGATCGCCCCCGCGCGCGAGGTCCTGGGGCTGCTCAAGCCGCTCTACCGGACCGAGTACGACCAGACCGGCGGCAACATCGGGCGCCGCTACCGGCGCCAGGACGAGATCGGCACGCCCTTCTGCGTCACGGTCGACTTCGACACCCTGGACGACCGGGCGGTGACCATCCGGGAGCGCGATTCGATGGAGCAGGAGCGGGTGCCGATCGCCGGCCTCGCGGATCGGCTGCGGGAGCGCTTCGCCTAGGACGTAGCGACGGGCGCGGGCGCCGGGGACGCCGCCTGCCGGATCCGCCCTCCCAGGGCTTCGGCCTGTCCGATGGCGCCGAGGCCGAGCAGCAGGTGGAAGACCTGAATGAGCCAGTGCCAGCCGCCGGTGAGGATGCCGTCGTGGGTCAGCCCGAACAGGATCACGACAGCGCCCCAGACCCCCGCCGCGATCACTTGCCCGATGGGCGCGCCACTCTGAGCCCCCAGCGCGGCCAGGACCCACAGCCCGAGCACCAGGATCACCCCGGAGGCGATATGGACAGGGACCAGGCCGCTGAGGTGACCGGTCCAGAACGCAACTCCGAGGACGATCTGGATCACGAAGGTCACCCTGACCGCCATCTGCGCCCCGGTTGCTGCCCGGTTCATCACGAGAATCAATTGTACAGACTGTCTGAACAAATTGCGCGTACTCTGGAGCGGTGAGCCCGCGGCCCTACCAGCTGGGACTCCGAGAGCCGGCGGTCCACGAGAACCGCGGGCGCATCCTGGCCGCGGCCCGCGAGATCCTGAGCCGGCCGGGCCGGCTGTCGAGGTTCACGGTCGACGCGGTGGCTCACCGGGCGGGCGTCGCGCGCGCCACCGTCTACTACCAGTTCAAGAGCAAGCCGCAGCTGGTGGAGGCGATCTACGACGACCTGGCCGCGCGCGGTGGCATGCGCGGCCTGCCCGAGGCCTTTGCGCGGGAGGATCCCATGCAGGCCCTCGACGAGTTCATCGCGGTCTTCTTCCGGTTCTGGGCGTACGACCGCCTCGCCATCCGCCGGCTGCGGGCGCTATCGGTCCTGGAACCGGCACTCCAGAAGATCGCGCGCGATCCCTGGCGCCGCCAGGGACTGGCCGCCATCCTGGGCCGGATGGGCGTCGCGTCCGAGGAGGTCATCGACGCCCTCTGGACGCTGACCGCGTTCGAGACCTATGACCTGCTGGCGACGGAGGACCGCGACCGCCACCAGGCGACGGCGCTCATTCAGCAGCTGGCCCGGACGATCCTCCAGGCCAGGTCAGGGTGAGGCCGGGCCGAAAGGCCCAGACCCGGTCCGGGCGCGGCACCGGGGTCCAGTCGGGCCGGGGGCCGGCCGCCGGTTCCTGCACGAAGGGCAAACTATCGCAGCAGCATGGCCGGGGCTCGGGCGGAGCGCGACGACGACCTCGTCAACCAGATCAAGTCGCGGGTCAGCCTGCTCGATCTGGTCCAGCAGCACGTCCGCCTCCGCAAGCAGGGCCGCGAGTACACCGGGCTCTGCCCCTTCCACCAGGAGAAGACGCCGAGCTTCTGGGTCAACGAGCAGATGCAGTCCTGGTACTGCTTCGGATGCCAGCGCGGGGGAGACGTCATCAGCTTCCAGCAGCTGATCGAGAAGACGGACTTCAAGGGCGCCCTCGACTCCCTGGCCGAGCTGGCCGGCGTCGAGCGCAAGCAGGAGTCGGGCGCCCAGAAGGAGCGGACCGCGCTCCGGCGCCGGATCGTGGAGATGAACCGGCTGGCCCAGCAGTACTACGAGTACGTGCTCTGGTCGACCCCGGCCGGCGAGGCGGGGCGCACCCTGCTGGTCCGGCGCGACGTCAACGAGGAGCTGGCCCGCCGGTTCGGCCTCGGCTATGCCCCGGGCGGCTCCAACTTCGCGACCTTCCTCCAGAAGCGCAAGCACCGGCTGGCCGACGCGGTCGCCGCCGGCCTGATCCGCAGCGACGGCCACGACTTCTTCGCGGAGCGGGTCCTGATCCCGATCCGCGAAGAAGTCGTGGCCGTCGCTGCGGATCAGGCCGGCGGCGACCGCGTCGGCCAGCCGGTGCTTGCG
>DATCNF010000203.1:0-4624 GCA_036565325.1 Candidatus Dormiibacterota bacterium
TCGTGGCCGGCGTCTGGGACGGCCACGACTACATCCCGCGCGTCTTCGACGGCTGGCTGGCCACTCCGGGGGGCGCCTTCGAGGCCGGCGAGCTGGACGGGGTGGTAGTCGCCGTCCACCGCTGGCGGCCGATCCAGCGCAGCGTCGCCTACTACGAGGGAATGCGGGTCGCGCCGGAGGCGAGGCGGCGCGGGATCGGGCGGACGATGCTGCGGGCGGCCATCGGCGAGGTGCGCGGCCTCGGCTACGACATCTTGCGCCTCGCCACCGGCAACCCGGACGCGCGGGCGCTCTTCGAGTCCGAGGGCTTCCGGCACCGCCTGAGCGTGACCGGCTGGAGCGCCGACCGCCTGGAGGGCGGCGAGCCGGCGCGGATCCCGCCCGCCTCCGATGCCGAGCGCGTGCTGCGGGCCCTGCAGGCGGATCCCGCGCTGGCCGCCTACGACGGGCTGGACGCGCTGCCCTCCGGCCCTCGCGACATCGACCTCGACTACGTCACCCAGTCGCTGGAGCGGGGAACTGTCCGCGAGGGCGCGGGCGGCCGCGCCCTGCTCCTGGCGGGGCCGGGGTTCGGGGGCCGCCGGCTGCACGCCAGCCTGGTCACCGGCTCCGGCGCGGCGCTCCAGGACCTGCTCCTGGCGCTGCGCTTCGAGGCCGACGCCGACGGCCTGGAAGGCGCCGGCATCCTGGCCCCGCGCGACCACCCCGCCCAAAAAGACTTCGAGTCGGTCGGCTACGATCCCGACGGTGACTGGGAGTTCTCGATCCTGGATCTAAGGCTCTGAGCACCCGGCGCTACGTCATCCTCGGCAACGGGATCGCGGGCCAGACCGCCGCCGAGGAGCTGCGCGCCCTCGATTCCGAGTCGTCGATCACGATGGTCGCGGCCGAGAAGCACCCTCTCTACAACCGGGTCGCACTACCGCGCTACCTGCGCGGCCAGGTGCGGCGCGAGAAGGTCTTCATGCGCACGCCGGAGGACTACGCGGCCAAGGGCCTCGACATCCACTTCGAGACCTGGGCCACCGAGGTCGACCCCCAGGCCCGCGTGGTGCGCACCAACCGCGGGCATGAGCTGCCCTACGACGCCGTGCTGGTCGCCACCGGCGGGCGGTCCAAGCCGCCGCCCTGGCCGGGCGTGGAGGAGGTCGACCACGTGCTCGGCTTCCAGACCATCGACGACACCGACGCCATCATCGAGCGAGCCGACACCTCGGAGGAGACCCTGGTGATGGGGGGCAGCTTCATCGGCTACGAGATCGCGGACGGCATCGCCCACCGCGGGCGTGGGGTGACCTGGATCATGCGCGGGCCCTGGTTCCTGCGCTACGTGCTCGACGAGGAGGGGGGCACCCTATGCCGCCAGTTGGGCGAGGCCGCCGGCTGCCGCTTCATCGTCAACGACGAGGTCCAGCGGTTCTCGCGCCATAACGGGCGCTACCAGGCCGAGACCCAGGGTGGCGAGAAGGTCCTCTTCGACACTCTGACCTATGGCGTGGGCCTCGACTATTACATCGAGCCGGTGGCGCGCGCCGGGGTGGAGCTGCGCAAGGGCATCATCTGCGACGCCAAGCTGCGCACCTCGCTGCCCGATGTCTACACGGCGGGGGACATCGCCGTCTTCTTCGACCTCATGGTCGGCAAGCACAACCAGATGGGGACCTGGGACAACGCCGCCGCCCATGGCACCGTGGCCGCGCACAACATGGCGGGCGCCGACGAGGACTTCTTCGACGTGCCGACCTACACCACGACCATGTTCGGCTCCACTCTGGCGGTGATGGGGATCACCCCCGACGTGCAGCCCGGGCTGGACTCGGTGCGCACCTTTTCCTACGAGGAGAAGTTCTTCCGCAAGCTCTTCTTCTTCGAGGACCGGCTGGTGGGCGCGATCATGATCGGCCCCCCCAAGGGCCGGAAGAAGCTGATCGAGATCATGCGCTCGCGAGCCGTGATCACGCGCCCCAAGGAGGAGCTGCTCGACCCGGCCAACCTCAAGGATTGACGCCGGGCCTGCTCACATCCCGGAACAGTCGACAGTTGAGGCGCGGAATCCCCGCGCGGCCCCTGAAGTGTCGACAGTTCAGCCGCATCGTATGCCGGCGTAACTTGTGGGTATGAGCATGGACCCCACCCGTCCCGCGACCATGCAGGAGGCCTGGCACTCGCCGCTCCTGGACGCGCTCGAGCAGCAGCGCTGGCTGGACAAGGTCGGGAACTACGTGACCGAGCTTCTCCAGCCCCTGCTCGACCTGCCCGAGGCGACGCCGGTCAAGAACTTCCTGCACGGCACCTGGCTCGGGCATGCCCTACACCCCGTGCTCACGGACCTCCCGATCGGGTTCTGGACCGGGAGCCTGCTCCTCGACCTGCTGGGGGCGGGCAAGTCGGCGGGAGTGCTGAACGCGGCCGGCTCGGCGGCGGCCGTGGCAACGGCGGTCACCGGCGTCGCGGACTGGACTGCGACCGACGGCCGCGAGAAGCGGCTGGGCCTCCTCCACGGGCTGCTCAACCTGGCCGGCCTCGGCTTCCAGCTGGCCAGCCTGCAGGCGCGCCTGCGCCGGCACCGGATGCGCGCCATCACCTTGTCGGCGACCGGCTGGACGATCAGCACCGCCGCCGCCTGGCTGGGCGGTGAGCTGGTCTTCGGGCGCGGGATCAGCGTCAACCACGACGCCTGGCTGGCGGGCCCCGAGAAGTGGACGCCGGTGCTGCCCGAGGCGCAGCTGGCGGACGGCGCCGCGCGCAAGGTCGAGGTCGAAGGCCGGGCGGTGCTCCTCTACCGGGAGGGCGCTCGGGTGTTCGCAATGGAGAACGCGTGCGCGCACGCGGGCGGGCCGCTGGACGAGGGCGAGGTCAAGGACGGAGTCGTCACCTGCCCCTGGCACGGCTCCCAGTTCCGGCTCACCGACGGCGCCCTCTGCCGCGGCCCGGCGACCTACCCGCAGCTCCGGCTCCAGGCCCGGGTGGCCAAGGGGCAGGTCGAGATTCGAGGTCGCCAGGGCTGACGAGGCCCCCACCCACTCCCTCCCCGGTGGGGAGGGAGTTTTGGTCTGTTAGACTTCTCCCACAGCGTATGGCCTTCGCCCACAGCGAAACCCCGGAGCACGTGAGGACCACCATCGGCGCCGTTCTGCGGCGGCGGCGGGAGGCGGTCGAGCGGTCCCTGCTGGACGTCGCCGGGCCGGCCGGGATCTCGCCGGCCTACCTGTCCGAGGTCGAGCGCGGGCGCAAGGAGATCTCGGTGGACCGACTGCTCAAGGTCTGCGGGGCGCTGGAGACGACGATCGGCGACGTCTACCTCGAGGTGGCCCGCGAGCTGGGGGCCGGCGAGCCGCTCAACGCCGTGGCCTGGGAGGCCGATCCCCGGATCCAGCTCCGGCGCATGATGAGGTCACTCGACGTCGAGACCCTGCGCACGGTCGCGCACTTCACCAACTTCCTGTCCATGAACGACGGCGCCGGCAAGCGGCGCCAGATCGGGTTTATGAGGTGACCCCATGGGATTGATTCCTACCGTCCTGGAGACCACCGGCCGCGGCGAGCGCGCCTACGACATCTACTCGCGCCTGCTCAAGGACCGGATCATCTTCCTGGGCCAGCCGATCGACGACCACATCGCCAACCTGGTGGTCGCACAGCTGCTCTTCCTGGCCAGCGAGGACCCCGAGAAGGAGGTCTGGCTGTACATCAACACGCCGGGCGGCTCGGTAACCGCGGCCATGATGATCTACGACACCATGCAGTACATCCCGCCCAAGGTGGCGACGCTGTGCACGGGCATGGCAGCCAGTGGCGGATCGCTGCTGCTGGCCGGGGGCGAGGCGGGCATGCGCTTCTCATTGCCCCACGCCTCGATCCTCATCCACCAGCCCTGGGCTTCGGGGATGCAGGGGCAGGCCACCGACCTCGAGATCCACGCCCGCGAGATCCTGCGCCAGCGCGCGGAGCTGGTGCGGATCTACTCCAGGCACTGCAAGCAGCCGCCCGAGAAGGTGGAGCGGGACCTCGAGCGCGACTTTTTCATGACGCCCGAGGAGGCGGTCAAGTACGGCCTCATCGACTCCATGATCGAGGGCTCCAAGGCCGCCGAGGAGCTGGCCGCCAAGGCGTCCAAGAACGGGCACCCGACCGAGAAGAAATAGCCCCGTTCCGACAACCCGAATAAGCTGACGGCGCATGGGGCGCCGGTACACGCCGTTCGACCCGTTCGAGCGGTCGCCGTTCAACGTCTCCGACTTCACGATCCCGCGCCCTCCGCGCCGGTTCTGGGTGGGGCTGGGCTTCTTCGGCCTGGCGGTGCTCGTGATCGTGCTCGCCAACCCGCTCATCTACTTCTGGACCGAGACCCAGTGGTACCAGGCGCTGGGCCTGGGCGACGTCTACATCACGCGGGTCCAGATCCAGGCCTGGCTGTTCGTCGGCAGCCTGCTGGTCTCGTTCCTCTTCGCCGCCGGCAACGTCATGCTCGCCGTGCGCTCACGGTCGGGAGGGCAGCTGCGGGCGGTCGGCATCCGGCGCACCTCGGTGCGCTCCGGGATCTTCTGGGCGGGGCTGGGGGCGGCCGGGCTGGTGGCGGTCATCCTCTCGGCGGGCGTCGGACGGCAGTGGCAGGACCTCGTAC
>DATCNF010000204.1:0-1513 GCA_036565325.1 Candidatus Dormiibacterota bacterium
GGACGGCCAGCTGCAGACCGCCACCCTGCTCGACTACCTGGTTCCGCTCGCCACCGACGTGCCGGCGGTCGAGATCCACCACCTGGAGTCGCCCAGCCCCCACACCCTCCTGGGCAGCAAGGGCATCGGGGAGGCGGGCACGGTGGGTGCTTTCGGGGCGGTGGCCAATGCGGTCGCCGACGCGGTCCGCCCGCGGGGGATCAAGCTGACGCGGCTGCCCTACTCTCCGCAGCGGATCTTCGAGTCCGGCGAAAAAGTGACGCCGCCTCGGGGGTAGTCGAGGCGGCGCCGTAGCAGTCGGAGCGTGGGCCGGGCGCACATCCGGCTCTCTCCAATCACTAATAACTCGCGAACCGGCCAAAAAGATTCACCGATCGCTTGTAAATCTTTTGTGGGGCGCCCAGAGTAGGCTGCCCGAACCGGAAACCATGCCCAAGACCACCATCACTTTCGTCTGCCGGGACTGCGGCGGCGAGTCGCTGCGCTGGGCCGGCCAGTGCCCGCACTGCCGGGCCTGGAACACCCTCGAGGAGTTCACGATCAAGCCGGCGGCGGCCCGCCACGTGGGCGCCGGAGGCGGCGCGCGACCCGGCGAGCGGGCGCGCCCGGTGCCGATCACCGAGGTCCTGGAGGACGACGAGCCCCGGATCCGGCTGGCCTGGGACGAGATCAACCGGGTGCTGGGCGGCGGGTTCGTCAAGGGCAGCCTGGTCCTGGTCGGCGGCGAGCCCGGCGTCGGCAAGTCGACGCTGCTGATGCACGCGGCCCTGCAGGTCAGCGCCCACCACGGCACCGTGCTCTACGCCTCGGCCGAGGAGTCGGCGCGCCAGGTGCGCATGCGCGCCGCGCGCCTGGGGGCGCTGCGGCCCGAGCTCCTGATGCTGGCCGAGAACGACGTCGACGCCGTGATCGCGGCCATCGAGGAGACACGGCCGGCGCTGGCGGTCGTCGACTCGATCCAGACCGTCTACGACGCCGGCGTGGACTCGGCTCCCGGCAGCGTGACGCAGGTCCGCGAGGCCGCCGGCCGCCTGATGCGCACGGCCAAGGAGACCGGGGTCCCGATCGTGCTGGTCGGCCACGTCACCAAGGAGGGCGCGATCGCGGGCCCGCGGGTGCTCGAGCACATGGTCGACACCGTCCTCTACCTGGAGGGCGAGCGCCGCCTCGACTTCCGGATCCTGCGCGCCACCAAGAACCGGTTCGGCGCCACCGACGAGATCGGCATCTTCGCCATGGGCGACAACGGGTTGCACGAGGTGGAGGACCCCAGCGCGGTGCTGCTGGCCGAGATGTCGAAGTCGGCGACCGGCACCGCGGTGGTGCCCGTCCTGGAGGGGACGCGTCCCCTCCTGGTCGAGATCCAGTCGCTGCTCAGCAACAACGAAGGCGTCATGCTGCGGCGCACGGCCAACGGCATCGACATGAATCGCGTGCACATGATCCTGGCCGTGGTTGAAAAGCGTGGCAACATCAACCTGGCTCAGAAAGACGTGTTTGTGAATGTGGCGGG
>DATCNF010000205.1:0-2939 GCA_036565325.1 Candidatus Dormiibacterota bacterium
GCGCAGGCCCTCGGGCCGGCCGCCGGTCACCCGCCAGCGGGCCAGCAGGCCACCCGCCAGGGTGTCGCCGGCGCCGGTGGTGTCGACGACCGGCCGGCCGGCCACGGCGTCGACGCGCTCGGGCCCGGCCGCGGCGTAGGCCGTAACCCCATGGGGGCCGTCCTTGAGCACCAGGCCCTCCAGGCCCCATTGGCGGCGGAACTCGTCGGGGTCCGCGCCTCCCAGCGCCGCGAATTCGAGGCGGTTGCAGAAGAACCAGCCCACCGCCCCCAGGATCCCGGCCAGGAAGGCGGGTTGCGCGGTCGCGTAGGAGAGCATGGCGTCGGCGGCCAGCAGCTGGCAGTCCCGCAGGCCCTCGAGGGCCTGGAGCTGGCGGTCGGGCCGCATCGAGCCCGCGAAGGCCCAGCCCGTGAAGCCGGCCGGCGGTGCGGGCGTCCAGGCGTCGTAGATCGAGTCGCGGTTGCCGAGGTCGCGGTTGCGCCCGCCCACGTCGCGCGCGCTCCAGCGATAGGTTGGAGCGTCCAGCACGCGCAGGCCGCCGCTGTCGACCGGCCGGCCCCTCAGCAGCCGCTCAACCTGCTCCTGGGCGTCCGCGCCGACCGGGGCGACCACCTGGACCGGCGTGATCAAGGAGGCGGCCAGCGCGAAGTACAGCGCCGAGCCCCCCAGCTCGTCGCTGACCCTCCCGTACGGCCCTTCCAGGGCGTCCAGCGCGATCGAGCCGGCGACCAGCAGGTCCGGCTTCAAGCCCGGCGCTGGGTCCCACTGTGCTCGGTCACCACGTGGCGCGCCTGCCGCAGCTTCTCCAGGAAGTCGACCGGGCCCTCGTAGGCCGCCATCTCCATCCAGCTCAAGCCCAGCTCGCGGGGATGGTGGGCGTCGCTGCCGGTGGCGGCGACCTTGCCCAGCTCCGCGCAGAGGTCGGCCGCGGACCGGTTGTCCACCGGCCGCGACCAGGCGTTGTAGGTCTCGATGATGTCGATCCGCGGAGCCAGGGCGACCACCCGGTCGGGCGCGAAGCTGGCGCGGAAGCGGTCGAAAGGGTGTGCCAGGTAGGTCAGGCCGCCCATTGCGTGGATCAGGTCCATGGCCTCTTCGGGGGCCAGCCAGGGCTTGACCGGCTCCGTGATGAAGAGGCCGATCACCTCGCCCTCGCGCGTCTTGACCTCCTCGCCGGCGATCGCCAGCTCGGGGTGCAGCCGCAGCAGCTCGAAGGCGCCGGCGGCGGTGTTGTGGTCGGTCAGGGCGATCCTGTCCAGGCCGACCTCGCGGCAGCGCGCGACGAGGTCGTCGAGGCTCGTCGAGCTGTCGTGCGAGTAGCGGCTGTGGAGGTGGAGGTCGACCCGCAGGTCGCCCCCCGCGGCGCGGCCGGCCTCGCTCAGCGGAAGAGGCGGATGATCTTGGCGGGCTTGCGGGCCTTGACGGACTGGTCCATCAGCGCCTCCTGGGCCCGGTAGACGAACTCCATCACCTGCTCGGGGCGGCGCTCGCGACCGAGCTCGCGCGGTAGCTCCGGATGCGCCTGGCTGAGCACCACCAGCAGCCGCGGCATCAGCCAGCCGGGCACGATCTTCAGCCGCTGGACCAGGCATTCCTCCAGCCAGAACATGAGCTGGTCGGTCTCCCGCAGCAGCAGTCGCGGCACGTCCCGGTCGCGCACGCGGCGCCGGTGCCAGTACAGGGCCCGCTGCTGCTCGGCCACCGTCCGCTGGATCACCGCCCGACTATAGCAGCCGCATTTGCGGGTTCAGCTAGCTAGCTCTGGACGCCTCAGCGGGGTAGAACAGCGTCCGCCAGCCGCCGGCGGCGGGCACCAGGTGGACCTGGCGGCGCATGGTCACGTCGCGCCAGCCGTGGCGGATCCGGTACAGCACGTCGAGCCGGGCCACGTTGCGGTAGGTGCGGTTGCGCAGGCGGTCCGTCCACTCGGGCACGATCTCCGAGCCCCCGACCTGCGCCTCCAGCAGCTCGTACTCGGAGGCCTGGCGCTGCATGCGCTCGACGAACTCCGGGCGGCTGCCCCACGAACGCTGCGCGTCCTCGGCCAGCATGTCCCACATCACGTCGAAGTCCTGGTCCTGGTGCAGCTTGGCGAAGCGCAGCTCGAAGGTGCCGGGTGCGATCGAGGTGGCCTCGGGCGAGCGCAGCGGTGGCGCCTCCGGCGGCCGGGCCGAGACCACGGCCTCGCGCTCCCGCGGCGCCGAGCGCGTGAAGCGCGCGAACTCGTCCGCCGGCCAGGTCGTGAAGTGGCCGGCGAGCCAGCCCAGGAGGCGGTCGGGGAGGGGGCGGCGGCGCAGCGCTCGAATCAGGGCTCTGATCGGTACACCCCTAGATGTTGTGGGATTTCCACAGACTGTACCCAGAATGTGGATATACTGCAACCGATGTCGCGTGCGGCGTCGCAGCCCGGGCTCTGTACCCTCAGGCGTCGCCGCGCAGCGCGCGCTCAAGCTCGGCTAGCGCTCTGCGGCCCTCGCCGCCGCCGCCGCCGCCAGTCTCCAGCGCCACTTCCAGCAGCTCGCGGATGCGGACGAGCGCTGGGGTGGGAAGCCCCGGTACCGCCCCTCGAGCGCGGGCGATGAGGGCGTCATAGCCGTTCAGCTGCGACTCCTCTCGCGGCTCCCGATGGCGCGGCGTCAAGCGCTCGCCAGCCGCCGGATCATCGCCAGGACGCCCTCCAGCGGCACCCCCACGGGGCAGACGGCCGCGGCGCCGGCGATCAGCCCGGCCGGCGCCTCGCCCACCACGTCCGAGGCCGCCGCCGGCAAGATCGTGTAGTCACGCAGGTAGGCGGCCGCCAGGTCCGCCGGCCGCAGCCCCGACACTCGCGCGGCCACCAGCGAGCACAGCCCGCAGTTGATGCACGCCGAGGCGGCCGGCAGCAGCTCGCGCTCGGCCTCGGTGAGCGGGACCAGGTGATCGGGCGCGTACAGCTCCAG